>JASMLU010000005.1 GCA_030748535.1 Candidatus Krumholzibacteriia bacterium | reverse complement strand
TGTGGGTCTTCTTCTTCGCGGCGTAGAGAAGAAGGATCTGGAGCGCGGGATGGTTCTCGCAGCTCCGGGCAGTGTGACCCCTCACACGAAGTTTACCTGCGAGGTTTATGTACTGACGAAGGAAGAAGGCGGTCGTCACACTCCTTTCTTTAATGGTTACCGTCCCCAGTTCTACTTCCGTACGACGGATGTGACGGGTGTGGCGGATCTTCCCGAGGGCACGGAGATGGTCATGCCCGGGGACAATGTGAAACTGACGGTAGAGTTGATCACTCCGATCGCGATGGAAGAGAACCTTCGTTTCGCGATTCGTGAGGGTGGCCGCACGGTGGGCGCCGGAGTGGTTACCGAGATTTCTGAATAGCAAACGGTCGGGTAAGCGACCGTCGACCGGCGAGCAGGCACCCTGCCGAGGGTGAAGCTGGAGTAGCCGACTGACAGGAGAAAAGAATGTACAAGGGACAGAAGATCAAGATCAGGCTCCAGGCCTACGAGAGTGCGACTCTCGACAGCTCGGCGCGTCAGATCGTGGAAACGGCCAAGCGGACGGGTGCCGAAATCTCGGGACCCATCCCCCTGCCTACGCGCAGGTGCCTTTACACGGTGCTTCGCTCTCCTCATGTGAACAAGAAGAGCCGCGAGCAGTTTGAGATGCGTACTCACAAGAGACTGATCGAAATCACCAAGTCCTCGCCCCAGACCCTTGAAGCTCTATCCAAGCTGGACCTTCCGGCCGGCGTGGACATCGAGATCAAGGCTTAGGGCTTCTTCCCGTGAGAGGGTTTTGATATGGCAAATGCAGCACTGTATGACGAAAGCGGCAAGAGCAAGGGAAGCGTGGATCTCCCGGTCGAGATTTTCGGCCAGGAAGTCAACGAGCACCTGCTCTATGAGTCGGTTCGCAATTACCTGGCGAATCAGCGCTCGGGAACGGCCCACACCAAGGACCGTTCCGAGGTCGAAGGCTCAACCAGAAAGCTCTTTCGCCAGAAGGGAACGGGTCGCGCCCGTGCAGGGTCGGTCAAGAGTCCGATTCGTCGTGGTGGAGGAACCGCCTTCGGTCCCAAGACCCGGGACTTTCGTTACAAGTTGCCTGTGAAGGCTCGTCGCCGGGCTCTCTACTCTGCCCTGAGCGACCGTGCCTCTGAAGAGAGCATTCTGGTCATCGACGGACTGGCCATGGAGGAGCCGAAGACTTCCCGCTTTGTGGAGCTTCTGGCGGCCATGGGTTTGCAGGATCGTAAGGTCCTTCTGGTTCTCGATGAATATGAACCCAATGTTTGCAAGTCCGCCCGGAACATTCGCAACCTCGATTTTATCGTGGGACGCGAGTTGAACGCCTATCAGGTGCTCTGGGCTGACAAGGTTGTCATGACCTCCTCCGCGTTGGAGCAGGTTCAGGAGGTGTTCGGATCGTGAAGGATCTTCACAGGATTGTACGCCGCGTCCTCCAGACCGAGAAGAGCTCCCAGCTGATAGCTGAGAACAAGTATGTCTTTGAGGTGGATTCCCGGGCTGGAAAGCCGGAGGTGAAGAAAGCCGTCGAGACACTCTTCGGAGTTACGGTTGAGGAAGTTCGCACGATGAATGTCCGTGGAAAGGTCAAGCGTATGGGTCGTTTCAGTGGAAAGCGTCCCGACTGGAAGAAAGCCGTGGTCACTCTGGCCGAGGGCAATACCATCGACCTTGTGGGCGAGATCTAGGATCGCGGAGGAGAACGGAAATGGGAATCAAGAAGTTCAGACCGCTGACTCCGAGCCAACGCTACCGGACGGTTTCCGATTTTGCGGAGATCACGACGGACAAGCCGGAAAAGTCGCTGATGGAACCGATCAAGCGCACCGGTGGACGGAATAACAAGGGTCGGATCACAGCCAGGCATCGTGGGGGCGGACACAAGCGCCAGTACCGTCGGATTGACTTTCGTCGTCGCGACAAGGCCGGGATTCCGGCTGAGGTGAAGACCGTCGAGTACGATCCCAATCGCTCGGCTCGAATCGCCCTCCTGCAGTATGCGGACGGAGAGAAGCGCTACATTATTGCGCCCCACGGCATCAAGGTCGGCGACAAGCTGATGAGCGGCCCGGAGGCGGAGATTCGCACGGGGAATGCAATTCCCTTGAAGAGTATTCCCCTGGGAACTCTGGTTCACAACATTGAGCTGAAAATCGGCAGGGGCGGGCAGTTGGCTCGCGGAGCCGGTTCCTACGCTCAGTTGATGGCCAAGGACGGGAATTATGCTCACATGAAACTGCCCAGCGGAGAAGTTCGTCTGGTGCACATTGAGTGTTATGCGACGCTTGGCCAGGTTGGCAATCTCGATCACGAGAATGTGGTTTCCGGTAAGGCCGGACGCAGCCGCTGGCTTGGTCGTCGCCCCAAGGTTCGTGGTGTTGCCATGAACCCGGTGGATCACCCCATGGGTGGTGGAGAAGGTAAGTCATCGGGCGGTCGCCACCCGGTTTCCCCCTGGGGGCAGCCGGCCAAGGGCTTCCGCACTCGCAGAAACCGGTCGACGGGCAAGTTTATCGTTCGTCGCCGTTACGGCAAGTAAACAGGAGGAAGGGCATTGTCTCGTTCCCTCAAAAAGGGTCCCTACATTGATGAGAGGCTTCTTGCGAAGCTCGAGGGCATGAACACTTCCGGCAGCAAGACCGTCGTTAAGACCTGGTCTCGCCGGTGTACGATCTCGCCTGAGTTTGTGGGGCATACAGTTGCGATTCATAACGGGAACAAATTCATCCCCGTTTATGTCACGGAAAACATGGTGGGTCACAAGCTGGGTGAATTTGCCCCGACCCGCACCTTCCGGGGACACCGGAGAAAAATAGACTAGTTCAGGGCGCGGCGCGTTCCGCGGATCCGGAGGTTCGATTCATGGCTGCGAAAGCCTGTGTAAAATACGTTCGCATCTCTCCCTCGAAGGCCCGTCAGGTGATCAACCTGGTGAGGGGCCAGAATGTCATCGAGGCCATTGAGATGCTGAAGCACATGAACAAGAAGGCGGCTCGCCCCGTCAGGAAGTTGCTTCAGGCTGCTGCAGCCAACGCTGTTCATCTTTCCGACGAGGAGAATCCTGTGGATGTGGATTCCCTTGTGGTTTCTGATATTTACGCGAATGAGGGGCCCACGATGAAGCGTCTCCGCGAAAGAGCGCTGGGACGGGCCAATGTGATTCGCAAACGCACAACTCACCTGCACGTGGAAGTCTCTTAGTTAAGGAGGACCGTTTTGGGTCAGAAGACTCACCCGACAGGTTTCAGGCTCGGAATCATCAGGACCTGGAATTCCCGCTGGTTCGGGGGCAAGCAATATGCGGACTGGCTGAACGAGGACATCTCGATTCGCCGTTTCATTGAGCGTCGCCTCGCGCGCGCCGGAATCGCCGGTGTTGATATCGAGCGCCAAAAGGGCAAGGTCATTGTGAATATCAACACGGCCCGCCCCGGCATGGTCATTGGCCGCAAGGGTGCGGAAGTGGATCTTCTCAGGGATCAGCTCAAGCACCTTACCGGCAAAGATGTGAAACTGAACATCAAGGAAGTGAAGAAGCCGGAAATGGATGCCCGCCTGGTCGCCGAGCACATCGCCAATCAGTTGGTCAACCGGATCAACTTCAAGCGAGCCATGAAAAAGTCGCTGACTTCGGCCATCCGTATGGGCGCCAAGGGAATCAAGATCCAGTGTTCCGGTCGCCTCAACGGCGCAGAGATTGCCCGGACCGAGCACTACCATGAGGGAGAGGTTCCTCTTCACACCCTTCGTGCGAACATCGACTACAACACGGCCACTGCTGTGACGACCTTTGGAACCGTTGGCGTGAAGGTCTGGATCAACCACGGAGAGATCTTCCCCAAGGAATTCAGGAAGCTCCAGGGCAAACAGGTACAGGAGGCCCTCTAGATCATGTTGATGCCAAAGAGAGTCAAGCGCCGTAAGGTTCAGAAGGGTAAGCGTCGGGGTTTCGCCTATCGCGGTTCCACGATCTCCTTCGGACGTTTTGCCATGCAGAGCCAGGAGGCCTGCTGGATCACGAGTCGTCAGATTGAGGCGGCGCGTGTTGCGATTACCCGCTACATGAAACGTAGCGGAAAGCTCTGGATCCGGATTTTCCCGGACAAGCCCATTACCATCAAGCCCGCGGAAACCCGCATGGGGAAGGGTAAGGGAAATCCCGAGTATTGGGTTGCTGTCGTCAAGCCCGGCCGAATCCTCTTTGAGGTTGAAGGCGTGGATGAAGAGACGGCCAAGGAAGCCATGCGCCTGGGAGCTGCCAAGCTGCCGGCGAAAGTCAAGTTTCTGAGTCGATAGAAGGAGAGGCCATGAAGGCAAGTGACTTGAGAGACCTCAACCTTCACGAGTTGGAGGACAAGGAAAAGGAACTGACGGAGGAACTCTTCAAACTGAAGATCCGCCATTCTCTGAACCAGCTCGACAACCCGATCGAGATTCGCCACAAGCGTCGTCACCTCGCAAGAGTGAAGACTCTCGTGTCCGAAACACGCTCGAAACAGGCCTAGTGAATTGAGGACAGGAGAAAAGATGGAAGAAATGAGCCGGAATCTCCGGAAGACCCTCCTGGGCACCGTCGTGAGCGACAAGATGGATAAGTCTGTGGTGGTTGCGGTCGAACGCCGCATCCCCCATCCGCGCTACAAGCGCTATTACAAGCAGACGACCCGTGTGATCGCGCACGATGCCGAGAATACCTGCAATGCGGGGGACACCGTTCGCGTGATGTCCACCCGTCCCACAAGCAAGACCAAGCGCTGGCGTGTTTCTGAAATCGTCAAGCGTGCGGATTAGGGAACAGGGGTGTTGAGATGATTCAGCAGGAAAGCATGCTTGTGATCGCGGACAACTCGGGTGCGAAAAAGGCCCAGTGCATCAAGGTCCTTGGTGGCACTCGCAGGAAGTACGCCTCGCTCGGTGACGTTGTTACGGTTGCAGTCAAGCAGGCGCTTCCCAATGGAACCGTGAAGAAGGGCGAGGTCGCCCGGGCGGTTGTTGTGAGGACTCGCAAGGAAGTCCGCAGGAAGGACGGAACCTACATTCGTTTCGACCAGAACGCGGCCGTGATTATCAACCCGCAGAACGAGCCCGTAGGTACGCGTATCTTCGGTCCCGTTGCTCGCGAGCTGCGAGAGAAACGTTTCATGAAGATCGTTTCCCTCGCGCCCGAAGTACTTTGAGAGGTGAATCGTGAAGATCGCCAAGAATGACATTGTTGAAGTGACCAGCGGCGCCAACAAGGGCCGCAAGGGCAGGGTTCTGAAGGTTCACCCCGGGGACAATCGGGTGACGGTGGAGGGCGTGAACCTCCAGAAGCGTCATCAGAAGCCCCGGAGCCAGCAGGATCCCGGCGGAATTATCGAGAAAGAGGGGCCAATTCACGCCTCGAACGTGAAACTGGTCGAAAAGGGCACGAGGCCATAGGAAGGAAATCATGGCAAGGCTCAGAGGATTTTACAAAGAGAATGTTTTCCCGGCGATGAAGGACAAGTTCTCCTATGGGAACCCCATGAAGGTTCCTCGCGTGGTGAAGATTGTCGTGAACATGGGGCTGGGTGAGGGAAGCCGGAACAGTTCGATTCTGGAAGCGGCTACCAAGGACCTGGCGACCATCACCGGTCAGAAGCCGAAGATCACGAAGGCCCGAATCTCCGTTGCGAACTTCAAGCTTCGTGCGGGAATGGATGTGGGCAGCAAGGTGACTCTTCGCGGCAATCAGATGTGGGAATTCATGGACCGTCTGGTCAATGTGGCTCTTCCCCGTGTCCGCGACTTCCGCGGCGTGTCGGAAAAGGGCTTCGATGGCCGCGGTAACTACAACCTCGGCATCAAGGAGCAGATCATCTTTCCGGAAATCGACTATGACAAGATTAGTCGGATTCAGGGAATGGATGTCAGCATCGTAACGACGGCCGAGACTGACGAGGAAGCGATGGAGTTGCTTCGTCTCCTGAACATGCCGTTCAGGCGCAACTAGTCGCAGAAAGAGGTATTGCGTGGCCAAGAAATGTCTGATCGCCAAGCAGAGCCGCAAGCCGAAGTTCAAGGTTCGCGAGTATTCCCGGTGCCGCCGTTGCGGTCGGCCCCGCGGCTATATTCGCAAGTTCGGTATTTGCAGGATTTGCTTCCGTGAATTGGCCCTCCGCGGGGAAATCCCCGGAGTTGTGAAGGCCAGCTGGTAAATGGACCCGATGATTTTTGGATCGACACAAGGGGTAGATTAAATGTCGATGACCGATCCGATTGCAGATCTGCTGACAAGAATCCGGAACGCTTCTCGCGCGCGACACAATCGCGTCGAGATCCCGGCTTCCCGTGTTAAAGGCGAGATCGTGAGAATTCTGAAAGACCAGGGCTATGTTAACGACGTCAAACTCGTGGACGACATGCGCCAGGGGCTCCTCCGTGTGTACCTGAAGTATGACATGGAGAACAATTCCGCGATTGAAGGACTTTCCCGGGTCAGCAAACCAGGATGTAGAGTCTATGTGAAGCGTGACGAGATTCCCAAGGTGATGGGCGGCTATGGAATAACCGTCCTGTCGACCAGCAGGGGAATCCTCACCGGTACAGAGGCTCGCGAACAAGGTGTTGGTGGAGAACTTCTCTGCCAGGTTTGGTAGGGGGAATAATGTCTCGAGTAGGACTATTGCCGATCCCATTGCCCCAGGGCGTGCAGATCGACATCAATGAAGACGGACTGCTTACGGTGAAAGGGCCCAAGGGCGAGCTTTCCCGCGAGATCAATCCCGAAATGGCCCTGACCGTCGGCGAGACCGAGATTACCGTGGCTCGCCCCTCGGACAGCAAGCTGCACAAGAGTCAGCACGGTCTGGCGCGTGCGCTGGTGGCCAATATGGTGGAGGGTGTTTCCACTGGCTTCTCCAAGGAGCTGGAAATCGAGGGCGTGGGCTACCGCGCCGAATTGAAGGGCAAGAACCTTCAGTTGGCACTCGGCTTCTCGCATCCTGTGATCGTGGAGCCTTTTGAGGGAATCACTTTTGAGGTTTCCGCACCCACGCAGATCAAGGTCTCTGGCTACGACAAGGAAAAGGTCGGCCAGATGGCCGCGAACATCCGGGGCTGGCGCCCTCCGGAGCCCTACAAGGGCAAGGGTGTTCGCTACAAGGGAGAACACATCATCCGTAAGGCGGGTAAAGCCGCCGCGAAGGAATAGGGAGCAAGCATGGCGATCAAGCCCAGTAACCGCAAAGCTCAAAGGGCACGGCGTCACAAGAGGATTCGCAAGCATCTGTCGGGAACGGAAGCCCGTCCCCGACTCGCAGTCTATCGTAGCCTGTCCAACATATATGCACAGGTCATTGATGATGATGCACGGACGACTCTTGCCAGCGCAAACAGCCTCAAGCTGGAGTTTTCTCCAGCAGAGGGCGAGGGTCGCAAGGTGGCCCAGGCCCGTGCAGTTGGACGTGTCATTGCAGAGAAAGCGATGGCTAGGGGAGTCACCGAAGTGGCCTTTGACCGTGGAGGCTTTCTTTTCCATGGCCGCGTGAAAGCGCTGGCCGATGCCGCCCGCGAAGCGGGACTCAAGTTCTAGAGCAACAGGGGGAAGATTTGTTCACAGGAGATGGCAGAGGAAACCGGCCCGGCGGCAATCGCCCGGGTGGAAATCGTCCTGGCGGAAATCGCCCTGGAGGCGACCGCAGAGGTGGACGCGGACGCCGTGACCGCCAGCAGGCCGAAGAAGAGCGCTCGAACCTGATCGAGAAGCTGGTCTATATCAATCGTGTCGCCAATGTGAAAAAGGGAGGTAAGAACTTCCAGTTCACCGCCCTGATGGCCGTTGGAGATGGAAACGGGACCGTGGGCACCGGACTGGGCAAGGCCCGGGAAATTGCCGATGCTATTCGCAAGGGCACCGAGGCCGCTCGCCGCAATATGGTGAAGGTCAACCGCTTCCAGGGAAGAACAGTTGCCTACCGCGTGGTGGGACGCCATGGCGCCGGCCGAGTCCTTCTCAAACCCGCCGCTCCCGGTGCCGGAGTGATCGCCGGTGGGCCGGTTCGTGCGGTCCTGGAGGCAGTCGGGATTTCCGACATTCTGACGAAGTCTCTCGGTTCGAACAATCCCCACAACATGGTTCGTGCAACCATGAAGGGCCTCCAGAGTCTCCAGACTTCTGAAGAGGTTGCCAAGCGTCGCGGGATTTCGATCCGCAAGATGTATGGCCTCAAGGAAGGGGACGAGTAATGGCGGGCAGGCTGAAGATTACGCAGGTCCGTTCCCTGATCGGCTACAAGGTGAAGGCAAAGAGGACCGTCGAGGCTCTCGGTCTCAAGCGGATGCATCACACCGTGATCCACGATGACACGCCCCAGATCCGGGGGATGGCCTTCAAGGTTCGTCACATCGTGAAGGTCGAGGAAGTGGAGGAATAGGAAAATGAAGCTCAATGAATTGAAGCCGGCTCCCGGAGCGACTCATTCGACCAAGCGTCTTGGGCGTGGTCGTGCGAGCGGAACGGGCAAGACTTCTGGCCGCGGGCACGGGGGCTACGGGTCTCGCTCCGGTTCCAAGAAGCGCGCCTGGTTCGAGGGTGGGCAGATGCCGATCCAGCGACGAGTGCCGAAGCGCGGGTTCACGAACATTTTCCGCGTGGAATTCCAGATTGTCAATGTCAGCCAGCTGGCAAGGCTTTCCGAGGACATCACGGAAGTGAATCCCGATGTCCTTTTCGCAAATGGAATGGTCAGCAAGCGAAACCAGCCCGTGAAACTTCTTGGGGAGGGTACTGTCGAGCGCTCTTTCCAGATTCATGTGGATAAATGCAGTGCCAAGGCCCGGGAGCTGATTGAATCGGCGGGCGGATCCGTTACGACGGTCGAGGGTTAGAGGAGGAGATCGCTTGATCAAGAACCTTCAGAGCATGTTCAAGATTCCCGACCTCCGTACGAGGATCGGGTTTACCGCCATGATGTTGGTGGTCTATCGCCTCGGTGGTCACGTGACCATTCCGGGCGTGAACCGTCTTGCGATCCTGGAGTTCTTCCAGGGCCAGGGTGGAGGAATCCTGCAGCTCTATGATCTCTTTGCCGGTGGAAACCTCTCCAAGGCCACGATCTTTGCGCTGGGGATCATGCCCTACATCTCTGCGTCGATCATCATGCAGCTCTTGCAGGCGGTGGTTCCCTACTTCGAGAAACTGGCCAAGGAAGGCGATGAGGGAAGAAAGAAGATCAACCAGATCACTCGCTATGGGACGGTCTTGCTAGCGTCCATGCAGTCGATTGGTGTGGCTTTCTTCCTTCAGTCCATGGGCCCCCAGGTTGTCAGCAGCCCGGGAATCCCCTTTATCCTGGTGACGATCCTGACCCTGACAACGGGCACCATCTTTGTCATGTGGCTGGGAGAGCAGATTACCGAACAGGGAATCGGAAACGGGATCAGTCTGATCATTACGATCGGGATTATCGCCCGTTATCCGGCGGACCTGCTCAACACGATCAAGGCTCTTCAGACCAAGCAGATGAGCTACATGGGTGGCATCGTCCTTGTGATTGTAATGGTGGGGATTATTGCCTCGATCATTCTGATCACCCAGGGCCAGCGCCGGATTCCGGTGCAGTACCCCAAGCGGGTGGTGGGAAGAAAAGTCTACGGTGGGCAGAACACCCACATTCCTCTTCGCGTGAACACGGCCGGCGTGATTCCTATCATCTTCGCCCAGGCCTTTGTCATGTTCCCCGCAACGATTTCCAGCATGGTTCCGGGGAATGTGTTCATGGACACGATTACTCGAGCCCTCTCGCCGGGGACACCAATCTATGTCATCATCTACTCGTTGATCATTATCTTCTTCGCCTACTTCTACACGGCCATTGTTCTCAACCCGGTTGACATGGCGGAAAACATGAAGAAGTTCGGCGGCTTTATCCCCGGGATTCGTCCCGGAAAGAACACGGCGGCCTTTATCGACCGCTCCCTGAGTCGCATTACCCTTCCCGGCGCGATCTTTTTGGCCTTCATCGCCGTCCTGCCGGACATCATGATCAGCAAGTTCAAGGTGCCTTTCTACTTTGGTGGCACGGGACTGCTGATTGTCGTGGGTGTGATGCTTGACACTCTCCAGCAGGTGGAAAGCCACCTCTTCATGCGCCACTACGATGGATTCATGAAGAAGGGCAAGCTGAGGAGCAGGAGATAGAATGAATCTGGTTTTTCTTGGAGCGCCGGGTTCAGGAAAAGGAACACAGGCTCAACTCGTCAGGGATCGCCTCGAGTTGGCCCATATTTCGACCGGGGACATCCTCCGTTCGGAAATTGATGAAGGCTCCGAGTTGGGGCTTGCTGCCAGGAAAGTAATGGAGGCGGGAAAGCTTCTGAGCGATGAGATCATCCTGCAGATGATGCGCCAGAGGCTGATGAAGGAAGACTGTCAGGGCGGATGGATCCTGGATGGTTTTCCGAGAACTCTCGCCCAGGCGGAGGGACTTGACGGGATTCTTGAGGAGGCCGGACTGGCCATGGATCTCGGAATCCTGATACAGGTTCGTCCCGAAGAAGTGATTCAGAGATTGTCGGAAAGAAGAACCTGCAGGGACTGCGGGAAGATCTTTTGCGGCGGAGATCTGGTCTCTGAGGGTGAGGAAGTGTCGGAGGAAGGAAGTTGTCCGGTTTGTGAAGGCACCTTCTACCTGCGGGATGATGACCGCCCTGAGACGGTTCGGCAGCGCCTGGAGGTTTTTGAAGCCGAGACGGCGCCCGTTATCGATTACTTCCGGGACAGGGACAAGGTGGTGGAAATCGATGGTTCCCAGCCTGCGGACCTGGTGAGCGATGCCATCCTGTCGATTCTTCGGGATCGTTTCGCAGCGCAGTCTTGATGTGATAATACGCAAGACGCCAGAGCAGATCGAAAAGATGAACGTTGCGGGAACAGTCCTGCGGCGCTCCCTGAATGCCGCAGGCGAGGCCATGGCGGCTGGTGTCCGGACCAGGGAGTTGGATGAACTGATTCGCGGAGTGATTGAAGCCGCGGGCGCGCGCCCGGCCTTCAAGGGTTACATGGGTTTTCCCGCGAACAGTTGCATCTCCGTCAATGAGGCGGTGGTGCATGGGATCCCCGACGATCGCAAGCTCCGGGACGGGGATCTGGTAAGTATCGATGTCGGGGTTGAACTGGACGGATTCATGGCCGATTCAGCCCGGACCTTTCTCCTGGGGGACGTAAGCCCGGAGAATCGCCGTTTGGTCGAAGTGACCCGCCGAAGTCTGGAGAAAGGCCTTGAACAGTGCCATCCGGGTCGGCGAGTGGGAGACATCTCTCACGCAGTTCAGATCACCGTGGAAGCTCATGGCTTTTCCGTGGTTAGAGAACTGGTGGGGCACGGGATCGGGGAGAACCTTCATGAGGACCCCCAGATTCCGAACTTCGGGCCTCCGGGTCGCGGCCCGGTTCTGGAAGCCGGGATGGTCTTTGCCATTGAACCGATGGTCAATGCCGGGACCGACCGGGTTCGCACCCTGAAGGACGAGTGGACGGTGGTAACTGCTGACGGGAAGTTCTCTGCTCATGAGGAGCACACAGTTGCCATCACAGAGAAGGGCCCGAAAATACTGACGCTTCTGGATTAGTCCAGGGCGGGAGGACAATGGTAAAACAGGGAGCAATTTCGGTAGAGGGAACCGTGCTGGAAGCCTTGAGCAATGCGATGTTTCGTGTAGAGCTTGAGAACAACCATACGGTCCTTGCCCACGTGGCTGGCAAGATGCGGATGCACCTGATTCGTATTCTTCCCGGTGACAAGGTCACGGTCGAGCTTTCGCCCTATGACCTGACTCGTGGGAGAATTGTCTACCGTTACAAGTAGAGCACCGGATCTCCGGTGAACAACGGGGTAAATGATGAAAGTACGTGCCTCAGTGAAACCGATTTGTGACAGCTGCAAGGTGATTCGCCGCAAGGGGATTGTGCGTATCATCTGCAAGAAAAATCCGCGGCACAAGCAACGCCAAGGTTGATGGAGGAATAAGTTGGCTCGAATTCAAGGTGTAGACCTGCCCGCTCAGAAACGGATCGTGGTTGCCCTGACCTACATTTTCGGGGTTGGACGCTCGACCAGTGAGTCGATTCTGTCGGCGACGGGAATCGACGAGAGCATCCGGGTGAAGGATCTGACCGAGGAACAGAATGCCCTGCTCCGCGATGAGATCAACAAGCCCGAATACAAGACGGAGGGAACTCTTCGGACCGAGAACTCCATGAGCATCAAGCGACTGATGGACATCGGTTGCTATCGTGGCCTTCGGCACCGCAAGGGACTTCCGGCGCGCGGGCAGCGCACCAAAACAAATGCACGCACGCGCAAGGGCCCCAAGGCTCGCCCGGGCGGCAAAAAGAAGTAGTTTCGTTTTCCTGAGGGGAAGCAGGGTTTAGGGCAATTGCCCGTTTGAAATTCTGAGGAGGAAGAAATGGCTGGACCTAACAGGTCTTCCAAAAAACTGAAGATTGATCCGGTGGGCGTGGTTCACATCAAGTCCAGTTTCAACAACACCATCATTACGGTGACAAACCGCAAGGGAGAAGTGCAGGCCTGGGCCAGTTCTGGAACCGCAGGTTTCAAGGGAAGTCGCAAGAGTACTCCCTTTGCCGCACAGCTCGCTGCCGAGAAAGTGGTTCGCGAAGCGATGAACGCAGGGCTTCGCAGTTGCGAGATTCATCTGAAGGGCCCCGGGCCAGGCAGGGAAGCCGCGATTCGCTCGGTTCACGCGACCGGGATTGAGGTCACCGGAATCCGGGACAAGACCAGTATGCCGCACAACGGTTGCCGCCCCACGAAGCGGCGCAGGAACTAATTTAGCCGCCAAGAGGCAAGGAATCCAAGAGGAGGACGATCGATGGCCCGTTACCACGGTCCGAGATGGAAATTGAGCCGACGCTTCGGAGAGAGCATCTTCGATGATTACAAGGCTCTGGAACGCAGACCCTATCCGCCGGGACAGCACGGGCGGGGTCGCCGCAGGAAGGTCTCCGAGTACGGTATCCAGCTTACGGAGAAACAGAAGCTCCGCTACCTCTACGGTGTGCTGGAAAAGCCCTTCCGTAACTATTTTGCGAAGGCTGCGAGCATGAAGGGCGTGACCGGCACGAACCTGCTTCAGTTGCTCGAAGCTCGCCTGGACAACATGGTCTACCGCATGGGATTCGCTCCGACGCGACGCATGGCCCGGCAGTTGGTCGGTCATCGTCATTTTCTGGTCAACGGCAAGCTCGTCGATATTCCGAGCTATCGTTGTAAGCCCGGAGATGTGGTCTCTCTGCGCGAGAAGAGCCGCAAGAATGCTCATATTCTTGAGGCAATCAAGAATTCGACGGGACGCGGAAGGGTTTCTTTCGTGAGTCTGGATGAGGGCGCCTTTGAAGGCACCTTTGTCAATGTGCCGGAGCGCACGGACATTCCGACCAATGTCCAGGAGCAACTGGTCGTCGAACTCTACTCCAAGTAGGATTTTAAACGAGTCTTTACGAAGGGAATTCAGAATGAAGTGGAAGAACGTTCTGATGCCGAAGAACATCGAGATCCAGAAGGAAGAGGAATCTCCGAATTTCACCCGGTTCACCATTGAACCGCTGGAGCGTGGATTCGGACAGACTCTCGGGATCTCACTACGCAGAACCCTGCTCAGCAGCCTGCAGGGCGCGGCAGTGGTTGCAGTCAAGTTCGAAAATGCTCTTCACGAGTTCACGAACATCCCCGGTGTTCTTGAAGACGTGACGGACATTGTGGTGAACCTGAAGCAACTGGTGGTTCGTCTCAATACGGACACCTGGCACAAGCTTTACCTGGACATCAACAAGGCCGGCCCTGTGACGGCGGCTGACATTACTCAGGATCCAACGGTGGACATCGTCAACCCGGATCTTGTTCTCTGCCACCTGAATAAAGGCGCGAGCCTGAAGGCGGAGATTCTGATCGGAGACGGGCGGGGCTTCGTTCTTGCGGAAAACCACGATCTCACGGACTCCTCCTTGGGAGTGGTTCCCGTCGACTCGATCTTCTGCCCCGTTCGCAAGGTGAACTTCAAGGTGGAAGACACCCGCGTTGGCCAGCGAACCGACTATGATCGCCTGATCATGGAAATCACGACCAATGGTGCGCTGCGCCCGGAAGAGGCCCTTGGCTTCTCTTCGAAGATTATCAAGGATCACCTTTATCTCTTTATCAACTTCGATGAAGAGCCTCTTGACGAGGTTGAGGAAGAGGTGGATGAGGAGTTGGAGCGTATCAAGGAGACTCTGGCCCGTGGCGTCGACGAACTGGAACTCAGTGTCAGGAGTGGAAACTGCCTGAAGGCTGCGAACATTCGCACGATTGAGGAACTGGTTGTCAAGACGGAGCAGGAGATGCTCCAGTATCGCAATTTCGGCCGCAAGAGCCTGAGAGAAATCACGGAAATCCTCGAAGGCATGGGCCTTCACTGGGGAATGGATCTGGACGTTCTTCTCGGCGGCGGTGAAACCGGCAGCCTGAAGGATCAGCTGGAGAAGGACCTGACCCTGACCTAGAGTTCAAGAGACTGGAAGAGAGAAGTCATGCGACATCGTCATAGAGGAAATCGCCTGAACCGTCCCGCCGATTCCCGTCGGGCACTGCTCAGGAACATGGTAACGAGCCTCTTCAGCGAAGAGAGAATCACCACTACGGCCACAAAGGCCCGGGAAGCACGCCGGTATGCCGAGAAGATGATCACTTTCGCCAAGCGGGGGGATCTGAACTCAAGGCGGCAGGCTGCACGCTTTGTGAACGACCCGAAGGTGCTGCAAAAGCTCTTTGCTGAAATCGGTCCACGTTATGCGGATCGTCCCGGGGGTTACACCCGTATCATGAAGCTGGGAAAACGCCGTGGCGATGATGCCATGACGGCGATCCTGGAACTGGTGGAGCCGGACTTCAAACCCCGGCCCAAGCGCGAGAAGACTCTCCTGAAGGCTCGTGACACCGAGCCGGTGGCGGAGGAAGCTCTGGCACCTGCCGAGGAAACTCCCCCGGAGACTGAAGAAGACTAGTCTGTTTCTTTCCGCTCCCCTTTGGGGGAGCTTTTTTTTGTCTGGCACTCGCCCTTGAGCCCTCCTTTTCTCTGGCAATCCCGTCTTCTGAAATCTACCTTGCACCATGGAGGTTTTCATGGAGATTCTGCTGGATGTGCTTCGCGAGTTCTGGTTTCTGCTGGAAGAGATGTCGATCTACCTTCTCTTCGGATTTCTTGTCGCCGGCTTCCTTTCGGTGTGGATTTCCTCAGAGCAGATTGAAAGACACCTTGGAAAACCCGGGATGGGACCAATCTGGAAGGCCTCCCTCTTCGGGATTCCTCTGCCCCTGTGTTCCTGCGGAGTGATTCCGGTAGGAGCCTCCCTTCGCCAGCATGGAGCAAGCAAGGGTGCCACCGCATCTTTTCTGCTCTCCACGCCCCAGACCGGGGTGGACAGTATTCTGGCAACCTGGAGTCTTCTCGGGCCGGTCTTTGCGGTCTTTCGCCCACTGGCTGCCCTGGTGACCGGGGTGGTCGGGGGAGGCCTGATTGCTGCGAGGGACCGGGGTGAGAGTGTCGAAACGACGGAGGTGGAGGCTTGCAGTGACGGCTGCGGTTCCACGCCTGTAGAGGGAAGCACCCTCAGTCGTGCCCTTCGTTACGGCTTTCTCACTCTTCCCCGCGACATCGCCCGTGCCCTGATTCTCGGCCTGCTGATTGCGGCCGTGATTTCCGCGCTTCTCCCCGAGGACTTCTTTGGAGCTTCCCTGGGCTCAGGACCTTTGGCACTGATCGTCATGATGCTCGTGGGAATCCCGATCTATGTCTGTGCTACCGGGTCGATTCCACTGGCTCTGGCCATGATGCATCTGGGAATGTCACCGGGCGCAGCTCTGGTATTCCTGATCACGGGCCCCGCAACCAATTCTGCGGCGATCACCACCATCTGGAAGATTCTGGGTCGAAGTTCTGCGCTGATTTATTTGGCGACCGTTGCGACTCTGGCACTTCTCAGCGGTTTTACCCTCGACTTCCTTTTTTCCCGTGACTGGATTCTGGGTAACTGGAAGCCGGAAATGGCGCATCACTCGATGCTCCCTCACTGGGCGTCTCTCCTTGGCGCCTTGTTGCTTGTCGCTCTGCTGCTGGTCGCCCTGCTTCCGCGACGCAGGACCTCTGAAAGTGATTTAACTCGTGATGATTTCCAGATCCTGAAGGTGAAAGGGATGAACTGCGGGCACTGTGTGGAGTCCGTCACTCGGGCTCTGCAGGAGTGCGTGGGAGTGGAGAGCGCAGAGGTGAGCCTTGAGGAAGGTCTTGCCAGGATCCGGGGACCGGTGAAGGACTTTGCTCCCCTGATTTCTGCCGTGGAGGCTCTCGGCTTTCAGGCGAGTCGTTAGAAAACCGGGGCCGAAGCCCCGGCCTTCAGAAGCTTCTTATCCCCACTTCAAGAGCAGGGTGGAAGGGTCGAGTTCGAGGTGCAGGTCTGCAAGTTCCTCGTTCTCATGATCCTTTACAATGCGAAGAGCCACATGATCCGAACGGGGCTCGAGACGGATGATCACGGAGAGGAACTCGTCAAAACGGGCGACTTCCATGGGGACATCCCGTTCGTCCCGCTTCTGGCCCTCACGATGTCTCAGGGCGGAAACCCACAGTTCCACCTTCTTCTCCACCGCAAGGTTCTTCAGGGTAAGCAGATCATCTTTTGAGGCAGACTCAAAGTCAGGCCAGCCGTCAATGATCAGGGCTTCGGGCACAAAATCCGCATGGCGCTCCAGAAACTCCAGAGACTCGCGAATCCGTCCGATCGTAAACTCATGATCCCGATAGCTGAGGAGGTGGCGATGACGCTCCATGGTCAGGCGCGAGTCTGCGGCATCTTCCAGTTTCTTCGAACGGCAGAGTTCGGCGAAGATCTCATCATAGAAGTCGATGAGGTGTGCAAAGCCGTCACCAATCGTGACATGGAGAACCTTGCGCTCCCCAAGGGCTGCATCCAGCGCGATACCAATCAGCATGGCGGTCTTACCGACTCCCTTGCGGCTGGTCACCACTCCGATGTTTCCCTTGCCCAGCCCTCCGTGGATCGAGCGTTCAAAGACCCTCAGGGGACTTCTCTTGTTCAATTCACTGCGTAATACCATCGCAGAACCCCCTATTTCCCTTCCTTGCGCTTCTCAAGATACTCCTTGTGGAGATCTTCAGCCACCTGAGCCGGGGCCGGCGAATAGCGCTTGAATTCCATGGTGAAACTGGCCTTGCCCTGCGTCACTGAGCGAAGAACCGTAGCATAACCGAACATCTCGGCAAGAGGAACCTCTGCATCCATACGAATGAAGCCCTCGTCTTCCGTGGTTCCGAGAACAATCGCTCGCCGTTGCATGAGAGTACCCATCGCATCGCCCTGGAACTCCCGGGGCGTCTCGACAGAAACGAGCATCAGCGGCTCCAGAACCCGGGGCTTTCCCTTCTGGTAATACTCGCGGAAGGCATTGCGGGCGGCCGTCATGAAGGCCATGTCCGAAGAATCCACCGCATGCGAGTTTCCGTCCTGCAGAATGACCCGGATTCCCGTGACGGGAGCACCAATGGTCATTCCCTTTTCCAAAGCGCTCTTGAAGCCCTTTTCCACGGCCGAGATGTACTCGGTGGGAATGTTGCCTCCGGTTACATCATTGACGAACTCGAAGTCAGTGTCTTCGCTGGGCTCAATCCGGCCCACCACCTTACCGTACTGGCCGGAGCCACCGGTCTGCTTCTTGTGCGTATAGTCGAAGTCGATCGAGCGGCTGATAGTTTCCCGGTAGGCAACCTGCGGCGGGCTGACTTCTACCGTGGCCTTGTATTCGCGCTTCATGCGTTCGATATAGACTTCCAGGTGAAGCTCGCCCATGCCTTGAATGATCGTGTCACCGGTCTCTTCGTTTGTGCCCACGCGGAAGGTGGGGTCTTCCTTGGTGAAGCGCTGAAGGGCCTTGGACATATTGTCCTGGGACTTCTTGTCTTCGGGTTTTACCGAGAGACTGATTACCGGCTCGGGAACAAACATCGAAGCCATACTGGCTTCGAGACCCGGAGCGCAGAAGCTGTCGCCGGAGGCACAGTCCACGCCGAAGAGAGCGATAATGTCTCCCGCTTCGGCCTTATCGATGTCTTCCATCTTGTCTGCGTGCATACGGACGAGGCGGCCGATCTTGACCTTCTGTCCGCTTCGGCTGTTGATTACCGTGTCACCCTTGATCAGGGAACCCTGATAGATGCGGATGTAGGTCAACTGACCGTATTGCCCGTCTTCCAGTTTGAAAGCCAGGGACAGCAGGGGATCGCCCGGATCGTTGCTGACCCGGAAGCTGTCTCCCTCTTTCCCTTTTTCAAGGTGAATCGCCTCGTTCACGACTTCCGTGGGGTTGGGAAGGTAGCGCAGGACAGCGTTCATCAGCTTTTGAACTCCCTTGTTCTTGTAGGCCGAGCCGAGAAGAACAGGAGTGAGTTCCTGATCGAGAGTCCCCTTACGGATTGCCTCGTGAATCATCTCTTCACTGGGACTGCCTTCGAGCATCGCTTCCATCATCTCTTCACTGAACATGGAAGCTGCATCAAGCAGCATCTCTCTGCGGGTTTCCGCTTCGGGAAGCAGGTTCGCAGGGATTTCTTCCTCGCGAAGAACTTCCCCGTTTTCGCCATCGAAGTAGACGGCCTTCATGGTGACCAGATCCACGATGCCATCGTGATCTGCTTCCAGTCCAATGGGAATCTGGATCATAACGGCATTGTGACCGAGCTTTTCAGAGAGCTGCTCGGTGACACGGAAGGGATTGGCGCCCGAGCGATCGCATTTGTTGACGAAGGCGATGCGGGGAACCTTGTAACGCTTCATCTGCCGATCCACGGTGATCGACTGGCTTTGCACGCCGGCCACGGAGCAGAGAATCAGGACGGCTCCGTCAAGAACCCTCAGACTGCGTTCCACCTCAATGGTGAAGTCCACATGTCCGGGCGTGTCGATGATGTTGATGTGGTGCCCTTCCCAATCGACATGGGTGGCGGCGCTGGCAATCGTGATGCCTCGCTCCCGCTCCAGTTCCATGGAGTCCATGGTGGCGCCCACGCCGTCCTTGCCCCGGACCTCGTGGATCGCATGGATCCTGTTGGAATAAAACAAGATACGCTCGGTTAACGTGGTCTTTCCCGAGTCGATATGTGCACTGATCCCGATGTTGCGGACCATTCCCAGGTCGAAACTCATCCCTGTCTCCTGAATGTCGTGGATTGCCGCCGGAGGGGCGGATTGGAACTGAAGGCGCAAGATACTATCAAATGATCACTTGGCAAGGGTCTATCTCTGTTTTTCGCCCACATTTGGTATCGGCATTTCTGGAATACCGAAGGGAGATCGGATATACTCGAAACCTCAAAAAGGGAGAAAGCAATGAAACGGATTTCGATACATCTCGCCTGTTCCTTTCTGGTTCTTGTCTCTCTGACCGTCAGCGCTCACGCTCCCATTCACAGTCCCTGGCCCTGGGACGATGGGGAGCGCTACGACAACACCTGGTTCAAGGACTTTATGATGGATGCTCCCTGGAGGGTCATCGACGAGGACACGCCCATTCCCCTGACCGTGATTCTCAAGGATTGCGACATGGACGACATCCGGGAGCTTCACTGGATTGAATGCATCGATACTTCCACGGGCGCGAGGATCTGGTTCCACGACTTCAATGATGAGAGAATCGGCAACAACGCTTCCGAAGACAACTACTGGACCTGGATCACCACGGTTACGGAAAACCATGACTGGCTCCCCAACGGTACTCTCCTGACACCAGCCAATCTCGGCTATGGCACAGGAGACCGCATTCCCCTGCGCGTGGAGATCTATTACAAGGACGACTGGTTCAACTACTCGGAGACTCGCCATCTTCGCATTGAAGTAGGCAGTGGACCTTTCCCCTGGCCCGCCAACTGGTTCGGTGGAGATGTTCACTACCACACGATGTACACGAACAACATCGCCGAATACGGAGCCCCGATTCCCGCAGTGAAGCGGGCCGCAAAGGCGGCCGGAGTGCACTGGCTCTGTGTGACCGACCATTCCTGTGATCTGGATGAAACTGGTGACGGCAGTTTTTCCTACGGAACGGATGAGTGGGAGTACACCATCCAGGATGAGAACGGGATCCACGAACACTATCGGGATGTCAGTTCGCTGGGAGGAAGCTGGGAGTCTATCCAGTTTGATATTGACCAGGAAATGGATCCCGGGTTTCGGCTCTACCGAGGAGTGGAAATCAATCTTGCCTCCGTCGACGAGTCCTCTTGGGACAAGACCATGCATACCCTGTTCTACAATCCCTCCTACATTCATTCACCCAACAGTGGGGCCTTCGGCGAAAGGCCCGTCTATCCCAACCTGCCCGACGGACTTGCAGCTCTTGACCCGGGGGGCTTCGCCTATGCAGCTCACCCGAAGAGCTCTCTCTCTGCCGAGTGGGGGGGCACGGACTGGGGCGTAAATGGAACCGAATGGGGGCTTGTCAACCTTGGAACGGCTCTCGGCTATGAGGGCTTCCGGGGAATTCAGGCCTTCAATACCCGGAACCTCTACGAGTCCTACGACCAGTACAATCCCTGGGGAGATTTCAATGCGGGCAATGCTGCCGACAATCCCTACCCCAATGAACTGAATCAGGGTCTGGATCTTTGGGACACCCTTCTGCAGAGCCATCTCTCCCAGGATCCGCCAAGGAAGGTCTTTTTTGCGGGCGGCAGCGATGCCCACGGAGATTTCAACTACTCCACCCACATTGGAATCGACAACTACGCCACGGACTCTGCCATTGGAAAAGTGCAGACCGTTGCCTATTGCCCCGGCAGCTGGGGCCCCGGCAATCTTCCCCCGGTGGAGGAAATCATGGAGGCCTACCGGGCCGGGCGCACGGTATCCACGGATGGCCCCTTTCTCGAAATCGGACTGGATCGGGATGACGATGGAGACTGGTACGAAGAGGGCGACCTCATGATCGGTGACTCGGGAAGCGTGAACAATGGTCTTCCCCTTCCCCTGAAAATCCGCTGGAGCAGCCTCCCCGAGTTTGGAGAGGTGGATCGGGTGACTGTTTATGCAGGCGACAGCGGCGGTCTGCAGGAGATCCTTCAGCTATATCCCTCAGCGGGAGAAGCCTATGCGGGATCCTCTTCTCTGGATCTCAACGGCTTCAGTTTCGAGGGATGGCACTATCTGCGTGCTGAACTCCTGACGGAAGATGGAGAAGCCGGGCATCGTGCCTATACAAACCCGATCTGGATGTTCTTCGACAGCGCAACAGACGTGGCCAATTCACTTCCCGGCTTCCGCCTGGAGCAGAACTGGCCGAATCCCTTCAACCCATCCACCGAAATCGTCTTCCATCTGTCGAAGGAGAGCATTGCGAGTCTGGAGATTCTGGATGCCAGCGGCCTTCTTGTCCGGTCTCTGGTCCAGGAGTTACTGCCCCAGGGCGAGTATCGCTATCGCTGGGACGGGCGCGATTTCCGCGGAAGAGCCGTCAGTTCGGGAATCTATTTCTCCCGGCTTCGATTGGGAGATCGGGAACTGAGCAGAAAAATGTTGCTCCTGAAGTGACAAACCGGTTTCACTGGCCACTTTCTCAATTGATGTTGGTGGCACGGTCTACGATGTTGCCAGGATTCCCGACTATGACTTTGCCGTTGCGGTCAACGGAGATTTGAGTATCGAGTGGGTGGGAGTCAGCAATCCCTGTGTGATTCCAGGTTCTCTGGTCACGCCCAGTGTGGACACCTGCGTGGAAGTGCAGGAGTATATCGCCTACACGGGAGCCGTCGATGGGGTTTACTCCTATGGCGTGTACTATCCGGACAATCCCACCTCTCCACTGCGAGGAGACTTCTGTAGACCCCGGTACTCCATCGGCCATTACCCCGACACTCTCCGCTTGGCCCAATCCCTTCAACCCCAGAGTCTCTCTGGAAGTTGGGGCGGAGGTTTCAGGGGAATTCCGACTTGCTGTTTTCGATCTGTCAGGAAGGGAAGTGGCTTGCCTGCATGAAGGCACCTGGGACGGAAGCACTCTGCATTGGAACGGTAGAGACCGATGGGGGAGGGAACTTCCCAGTGGAATCTACTTCGCCGACTCAAAACGAGCCGGGCGAGCGTAAGCCGCAAGATGGTTCTTCTGAGATGAAATGCAGGGGCTTGTCGGAGGACAGAGCCCCTGCAAGCTTAGACAGTAGTTTCTCTGGCGGTTCTGGAATCCTGTTTCTTGTCTTCCTCGCAGGACTCCTTCTCCGTGCTGAAGTCCATCTCCGCAAGTCTCTTGTACTGCCGATACCGGGCTTCCGCCTCTTTCTGGCCGTCTGCAAGCAGAGCATCACTGAGTTTTGGGTCGCTCTTTGAGAGCATGCTGAAGCGGGTTTCCATCATGGCAAAGTCCTTCAAGGGAATCGAAGGTTCTTTTGAGTCCAGACTCATGGGACTCTTGCCCTCCCGGATCAGGTCCGGGTTATAGCGATAGAGGGGCCAGTGCCCGGAACTGACAGCGGCCTTCTGGTTGTCCGTCATCTTGCCCATGTCGATGCCGTGTGCAATGCAGGGGCTGTAGGCCAGGATCAGGCTGGGGCCCTCGAACTGTTCCGCCTCAATCAATGTTCTTACGGTGTGAGTGTCATTGGATCCCATGGCCACCTGTGCCACGTAGACATTGCCATAGCGCATGGCCATCATGCCGAGGTCCTTCTTGCGGGAGGGACGACCGCTGGCCGCAAACTTGGCGACAGCACCACGGGGCGTGGCCTTGCTCATCTGGCCGCCCGTGTTGGAGTAGACCTCGGTGTCCAGCACCAGGATGTTGACATTACTTCCGGAAGCCAGAACATGGTCCAATCCTCCGTAACCGATGTCATAGGCCCATCCGTCTCCTCCCATGATCCAGACGCTCTTGCGCACCAGGTTCTCGGAAAGATCGAGAAGCCTGCGTGCCGAGCGACCCTCCATGTTCCGGAGCTTGTTGCAGAGATTCTCCACACGCTTTCTTTGCGCATGGATCTCGGTCTCCTCATTCTGGTCTGACTCCAGGATCTCGCGAGCGAGATCGGTTCCAATCTCACCCTGAAGCTCCATCAGCAGCTCGCGGGCCATGGTGTCCTGCTTGTCGATAGCAAGGCGGAAGCCCATGCCGAACTCGGCATTGTCCTCAAAGAGGCTGTTGCTCCAGGCAGGGCCTCGCCCCTCGGCATTGACAGCCCAGGGAGTGGTCGGAAGATTTCCCCCGTAGATTGAGGAACAGCCGGTAGCATTCGCTACGACCATCCTGTCTCCAAAGAGCTGGGTGGCCAGCTTGACATAGGGCGTTTCTCCGCAACCGGGGCAGGCACCGCTGAACTCAAAGAGAGGTTCCAGGAACTGGCTTCCCTTGACCTGTGCGTGCTTGACCTTATCGCGACCGATTTCCGGAATATTCAGGAAGAAGTCCCAGTTCTCTGCCTCCTGCTCGCGCAGGGGAAGTTGTGGCTCCATGTTGATGGCCTTGAGTCCTTCAACCTTCTTGTTCGGAGCAGGGCAGACATGGACACAGACCTGGCAGCCTGTGCAGTCTTCGGCAGCAACCTGAAGGCTGTACTTCAAGCCTGCAAACTCCTTGCCCCGGGCATCACAGGATTTGAAGTGTTCCGGCGCACCCTCCAGAATCGAAGCTTCATAGATCTTGGGACGAATGGCTGCATGAGGGCAAATGATCGCGCACTTGTTGCACTGGATGCAGGTCTCCATGTCCCAAACAGGGACCTCAAAAGCAGTGTTTCGTTTCTCCCAGCGGGCCGTGTCCGTGGGAAAGGTGCCATCGACAGGCATGGCGGAGACAGGCAGCTCGTTGCCGCGCCCCGCAATGATCTCGGCCGTGACTTTCTGCACGAAGTCCGGGGCTCCTTCCGGGACCGGCGGACGAATGGTGGAGGAAGATGTCACCGAGTCGGGGATGGCAAGTTCGTGAAGGCCTTCCAGGCTCCGATCGACCGCCTCGTAGTTCTTCTTTACTACTTCTGCTCCCTGCTTGCCGTAGGTCTTTTCGATGGAGTTCTTGATGGCTTCTATGGCTTCTTCTCTCGGCAATACTCCGCTGATGGCAAAGAAGCAGGTCTGCATGATCGTGTTTATGCGACGCCCCATCCCGGCATCCCGTGCCGCCTGATAGGCATCGATCACGAAGAGCTTCAGCTTTTTCTCGATGATGTCGCGCTGGGCTTTCTCCGGCAGAGTCTCCCAAACCTCTTCGGCTGCGACCTGGGAGTTGAGCAGGAAGATCCCACCTTCCTTGCAGATCTCGGTCATGTCGAACTGGTCGATGAAGACGCTCTGGTGGCAGGCAGCAAAGTCCGCCTTGCTCACCAGATAAGTGCTTCGGATCGGTTTCTTGCCGAAACGCAGGTGGCTGGTAGTCGTGGATCCGGACTTCTTGGAGTCATAGACAAAGTAGCCCTGGGCCCAGTTGTCCGTACCTTCCCCGATGATCTTGATGGAGTTCTTGTTGGCTCCCACCGTTCCATCGCTTCCGAGGCCAAAGAAAACTGCCTGGAATGTGTCCCCGCCCTCCAGAGTCCAGTTCGGGTCGTAGTCGATGGACTTCCCGCTGACATCGTCCTTGATCCCAAGAACAAAGTGGTTCTTCGCTGCGTCTTTCGACATTTCCTCGAAGAGACCTATGACCATGGCGGGAGTGAACTCCTTGCTGCTCAGCCCGTATCGCCCGCCGATAATGCGGGGCATTTCGGGGAAAGGAAGCCGGCCTTCGACGGCGGCTTCTGCAAGGGATGTGACGACATCGGAGTAGAGCGGTTCGCCCAGACTTCCCGGCTCCTTGCAGCGATCAAGGACGGCCAGGGTGCGTGCACTGCCGGGGATTGCGGCGAGCAGATGCTCGGTAGAAAAGGGGCGATAGAGCCGCACCTTGACGAGGCCGACTTTCTCGCCGGCAGAAACGAGTTGATCAACCGTCTCTTGAGCGGCTTCTGCACCCGAGCCCATCATGACGATGACTCTTTCGGCCTCCGGGTCACCGTAGTAGTCGAAGAGCCGGTACTGCCGCCCGGTCAGTTTGGCAAAGTCCTGCATACACTCTTCCATGATGGCGGGGACAGCATCATGGAAAGGATTGGCGCGCTCGCGAGCCTGGAAAAAGACATCGGGGTTTTGCGCGGAGCCCCGCAGGACAGGGTTGTCGGGACTCAGGGCGCGGGCCCGGTGTTCGGCAATCAGTTCATCGTCGAGCATGGCGAGGATGTCTTCGTCCTCCAGCATTTCCACTTTGAGGACTTCGTGGGAGGTTCGGAAGCCATCAAAGAAGTGCAGGACGGGGAGCCGACTTTTCAGGGAGGCAGCGTAGGAGATGAGGGCGTGATCCATGGTTTCCTGGACATTGCCGCTGGCCAGCTGGGTCCACCCGGTCTGCCGGACACTCATGACATCGCTGTGGTCGCCGAAAATGGACAGGGCGTGGGTGGCGATGGTTCGGGCAGAAACATGGAAGACGGTCGATGTCAACTCACCGGCAATCTTGTACATGTTCGGAATCATGAGCAATAGGCCCTGCGAAGCGGTGAAGGTGCAGGTCAGGGCACCCGTCTGGATGGCTCCGTGAACGGCCCCGGAAGCTCCCCCCTCACTTTGCATTTCCACAACATCCGGGACAGTTCCCCAGACATTTTTCTGCCCTTTTGACGACCATTCGTCGGAGAGTTCTCCCATGGAAGATGAAGGGGTGATCGGGTAAATTGCGATCACTTCATTGATTCGATGGGCAATGGAAGCGGCAGCTTCGTTACCGTCGATGGTCACCATTTTGCGGCTCATCACGTTCCTCCCTGTCTTTCTGCCTCTAATGTAAAGCGATTGAGCCCCTTTGCCATAGGCATTTTCACTCTTTTGAAACCCAATATGCGGACCTGAGGCTTCTTCCTTGAAACCGCACCCCCGACTGCCTTAAAATAGACGCTCGTGTCGTTTCGCCCCATTGAATCAGGTTTTGGGAGGATGTCCATGCGCTGGTTTCTTCTGACGGTCTGCCTCAGTTTGCTTTTGACTCCCCTTTGGGTCTCTTCCTCTGAAGTGCATCTGAGGGCGGGTACAATGTCCCCCGAGAGCGGATCCCTTCCCATTCTTGTCGAGAGCGACACTTCCCTGTGGGTTCTCTGTTTTCTGGAGACTCCCGGCCGCCAGCATCGACAGGAGTTGGAGAGCCGGGGTGCGGAAGTCCTGGGCTACCTTCCCGAGAATGCCTATCTCCTTCGTTGTGAGTCTCCGGAGAACCTTGACGACATTCCCGGCCTGGCTTTCCGGGCCGCCTACCTCTCCCAGTGGAAGATGCCTCCCGGCCTGCAAGTGTCGGGAGGTATGCTGGAGCTTTCACTGGATCTCTTGCCCGATGTCTCCGTCTCCGATTTTGCGAATCGCGCCTCTGCCCTCGGCGCAGAAGTGCTTCGGCTCATCCAGACGGAATCCCTTTCCCGCGTGCAGCTTCGAAGTCCCGGTTTTCTGCTGGAGGATCTTTGCAGACTGGAAGGGCTGCGCTGGATGGAGCCCCTTGCACAAAGGGAAGAGCGCCTGAATGATGTCTGCTGGGTGGTGCAGGCGGCGACCAAGGACTCCCTGCCCGTGTGGGACGCAGGAGTCATGGGGGAGAACCAGGTTCTCGGGCACATCGACTCGGGTCTGCAGTACGACAACTGTTTCTTTGCCGATCCGGACGGCAATCCCATTGGCCCGGATCACCGGAAGATCGTCTACCTCGGCGATTCCAATACGATCTCCAGCCACGGGACCCACACGGCGGGGATCCTGGCCGGTGATCTCGAAGCCATGGACTGGGGTTGGGAGCCACAGACACGCGGCATGGCTCCGAAGGCTCGCTTTGCCCACTCGGCCTATAGTGCCTGGGGTTTTGATCTTTTTGAAACTCTGGAAGCCCACCACAGTCACGGAGCCCGCATCCACAGTAACTCCTGGGGTGATGACAGTAGCACCGACTACACTCAGGACTGCCGGGACATTGATGCCTTCAGCTGGCAGTACGAGAGTGACCTCGTGGTCTTTGCAGAAACCAACCAGAGCGATCTTCGCACGCCGGAAAACGCGAAAAACGTACTGGCTGTTGCCGGAAGCCACAATGGGCTGGGAATGATCTATCACGGACGCGGGGGGACCGGTCCCACGACGGACGGTCGCCGCAAGCCGGAGATCTATGCCCCCGGAGTCAGCATCCAGTCTGCCTATCCCTCCTCCAGTGGCCCGGAAAACCCCAGCGGCTACTGCCGAACGATCTACACTTCCGGAACCTCGATGGCCTGTCCGGCCGTGGCTGGCAGCGGTGCCCTGATCCGCCAGTATTTCGAAGAGGGATGGTATCCTTCCGGCAGCCCCCAGGCCTCCGATTCCCTGAATCCCTCCGGCTCTCTCGTAAAGGCCATGCTTCTCAACTCCACGCGGGACATGACCGGAATCGACGGCTACCCCGGAGATCTGGAAGGCTGGGGCCGCCTGCAACTGGACTGGGGGATCTTTTTTGGAGAAGACCCCCGTCGTCTCTATGCGGAAGATGTCCTTCACGCAGAAGGTCTGGAAACGGGAGAAGAGAGCACTTACAGCTTTGAGGTTTTTGATTCCGAAGAGCCTCTGTCCGCTACCCTGGTCTTCCATGACTATCCCGGTGAGCTCAGTGCTGCTTACCCCGTGGTGAACAATCTCGATCTGGAAGTGGAGAGCCCCTCGGGTCTGGTCTATCCGGGGAACTCTTTCAAGGCGGGGTACTCCTCTTCCGATGGCGAGGCGGATTCCCTGAACACGGTTGAACGCGTGCTTCTGCCGGATCCGGAACTCGGCCTCTGGACCCTTCGTGTAATTGGCAGGGAAGTACCCATGGGTCCGCAAGGTTATGCCTTGGCCGTCAGTGGTCCTCTGAGCGACAACACTCCCGTTGCACTGGGCAGCTTCCAGGCGGAGGTTCTGGAGTCTTCAGTTCGCCTTCGCTGGCAGCTTCTTCCCGGGGCCGCCTCTCCGGAGTTCCGGGTGGAGGTCGAGGGCGCTGGCCTGCAGCGGACTCTGGAAGTGGGCCATTCAGACAATGGACTCTATGTGCTTATGGATGATCATGCCATTCTCGCCCGGGGTGGCGTGTTCCGGTATGAGCTTTTCAGCCGCGAGGGGGAGAGCGATTGGCAATTCCAGCGGGGGGAGAGCCTGTATCTGGAACCGGCGGATTTGGCCAGCCGGCTTCTCGGAGCCTGGCCCAACCCCTTCAATCCCCGTACCCTGATTCAGCTGGAAATGAAGGCCGCCGGGCAGGCCAGGCTTGCGGTCTACGACCTGTCCGGCCGCCTGCTTCGGCTACTGCTGGATGAATCGGTGGAGGCGGGTCGCCTGGATGTCACATGGGACGGGCGGGATGAAGCCGGGCAGGATCTTTCCAGCGGGGTCTACTTTCTCCGCTTTGAAAGCCGCGGAGTTTCCGAGGGGCGCAAGCTGGTTCTGATTCAATAGAAAAAACCCTCCCTCTTTCGAGGGAGGGTGATTGAGCAATAAGCCGGCTAGATGCTTTCGCGGGTTTCCTTGAAGGCGATTCCCAGTTCAGCAAGCTCTGCGAGAACCGGCTGGTAGATGCCCGGAAGAACCGGCACATGCACGCCTTTCTCCGTGATCTCGCCCTGGAGAATCATCCGGGTCGCAATGGCCGCCGGCAGGCTGACGGTGCGGGCCATGGAGGAATCCCCGCCCTCCTGTCCGAAGTCCACGAGCGTTGCGACGATTCTCTCCTTCGCAGCATCGGGATACTCGGCTTCGAAGGTGTGCTGAAGGATGATCATGTCGAGTTCCCCCTCGGCGTAGGGCAGCTTCACCAGAAGGCGATCGGCCAGAACGTCGAGCTTCGTGGTCTTTGATCCCGGAATGATCTCTTCACTGAGCAATCCCAGCCACTCCATGCGGGAGATGAGATCTGCGTCGGTGCCGACATCGAGGAACTTCGCAAGGTCTTCTTTCAGGTCGCCCTCGGACTTGATCAGTTCGGCGAAGAGCTTGCGGTAGGTCTTGCCCTCGACCTCAACCTCGTCCAACTCGAACCAGCCACAGTCAGAGAGAGCTTTCCAGGTCGCACAGTGCCCCAGATTGCGGATGGTTCCACGGAAGAGCACCTTCGTGTCATTGAGTCCGTAGATCTCCTGATAGCCCATGGAGTCGCGGTTCGGGTAGACCTCATAGGCACCGAGTCCGTCCACATCAATGTGACGCACATCGCCGAAGAGGTCCTTGCCCTCGGTAGCAACGACACTTCCGTCCATGAGATAGCGGGCGGAGTTTCGGGCCGCCAGAACCACGCCACGTGGGCTCCATGAGAACTTGTAGCCCCAGGGAGTGGTGGTGGCCTCCGGAGAGGGCAGTCCACCGCAGTTGGACATGAAGCTCGTGACCTTGCCGCCCTTGCCTTCCACATCGTGAATGACCTCCATGGCCGACATGTGGTCGATGCCGGGATCAAGGCCGATCTCATTGAGGATGATGATGCCCGCATCACGCGCCTGCGTGTCGAGGGCTTTCATCTCGGGGCTGACATAGGAAGTCGTGACCATCTGCTTCTTCAGCGAGATGGCGAGTTTTGCAACGGTCAGGTGATGAATCCAGGGGACGAGGCTGATTACCAGATCGCAGTCGGCAATGAGACTGCCGAGAGCTTCCTCGTCCTCAATGTTGAAGGAGATAGCCTTGCCGCGGGGATGGTCTCCGACCATGGCTTCGGCCTTGCTTACCGTGCGGGTAGCCACGGTCACTTCGAACTCGGGGACATTCAGCAGGTACTGGACGAGAGGGTTGGTAACCAGACCCGCTCCAAGGACCAGAATCTTCTTGCTTTCCGACATGTTCACTCCTTTGCTCGCCCTAGGGCTACTTCTGTTCCAGAAACTCCGAAAGATACTGATAGTCCGGTGTGAGTTGGCCACGATGCGTGATGATGGCCCGCTTCAGATCCGGTGACAGTTCCAGTTTGTCCAGAGGCTGGCGGAAGTCGGCCAGCGAAAGCTCCGGAAGATAGTTCTTCAGCGTTCTGCTGAAATGCTCCGAGGAGTCCTTCGGGATTTCGCTCGGAAGAATGTCGACGGCCATGACCGCGATGCCGGTCTTCTGCACACCGTCATCCCATTGATCCTGAAGGGCATCGTAGGTGAAGCAGGGGACATCCGGCTCGGTGGCCTTGGAGGTGAACTCGATCGAGCCCTCGATGTCACAGCTGATGTCGCCGATCACGCGAAGAGGTGCCCCCGATTTCTGAAGGCGAAGTGCATCTTCACGGCTGGCCAGGCGGGGGTAGTCCGGGGTCCAGAAGATGCAGTTTACCAGCGCGGTGAGCCTGGGCAGGTAGCGGGAGAAAACGCCCCGGTACTTCTCGGGGTGCTGGTAGTAGTCCTGGAGTTCGAAGTCATGGTCTCCTGCGGGCTCCACCATGTCTTCTTCGCGAAAGACCACCTTGTAGACACAGTCTCTTCGGGCTTTTCCCTCAAAGAGAGATTCCAGTTGACCGGGGGAGATTTCTTTATGGGGCAGGGTGTCGAATACATCCTGGGCTCCCAGGCTGACATTGCCATAACCCGCAAAGCCCATGACCAGGGGGCAGAGTTCTTCGGGGAGTCCTTCCCGGATCCTGTCCCCGAGGTCGGAGATCCGCTTCATGGCATCGTCCAGCCCGTCGTACTGATAGGCTTGGCGGACTTCCGCAAAGGGAGTGTTCCTTCTCTCCAGTTCGAATCGCTGTCCGAGAGCGTGGAGAGTTTCGATCATGCCGGCCTGGCCTGCCTGCCGCCCGAAAAAGACCAGTCGGCGGCCTTGTTCGTCCTCGATTTTTTCGTAGTCGATGAGCGTGATCTTCTTGTCGAGCAGGGCCTGCAGGAGGGGCATGTTGTAGCTCTGCCCCTTCACGACATGTGCGAAGAAGAGGTAGGCGCGGTCGGGCAAGAGCAATTCGGCGGGAACTTCCTTGACCGCAAGAATGACATCGGCTTCGGAAAGGTCTTCGGTGAGAAGGGCACCGGCAGCAACGAATTCCTCGTCCGCATAGGTCCGGATGGAGGAGGGCTGGACAAGAAAAGACATGCGGTGACGCTGGATCAGGCGTTCCATGTCAGGAGGGACCAGGGGAACCCGACGCTCCCAGATGTTCTTGTCCTCGATCCTGATGCCGATGCGGTGCTTCATGGTTCTCCCGATTCTGAATGAGGGGATGGACATAGTACACAGGCATGCCCTTGCTTTCCAGATCTTGTAGAGAGGAAAAAGGAGGGCGGAGCCGGGTTTATCCGGTCTCCGCCCAAATCCCTTCCCGATCCCCGCGACGCGGTTTTCTCACTCACCCTCCGGCGAGCGGGGATCCCCGATCTCTCCCGGTTCAGGCGGTGTGGAGCCTGTTCCGGGGTCTGCAAGAAAGCAGCGCTGGATGAGATGGTCGAGGAAGGGGGCCATCTTCCCGTGAGGAAGAGGGCCTTGATCGTCCGGGCCGGATTCCGTGCCCCGGGAGTCTGTGAGTCTCTCCTGAAGGGGGAGAGAGAGCTGGCTGAGGATAATTCCCCCAAGCAACAGCAGGTGAAGCTGAAAGGGGTCGGTCTTCGGCATTTCCTTCCCCGGTGAACTGCCGCGAAGAGACTCCTCGAGAAGAGACAGACTCTGCTTTGTGCTGCCGAGTGCCTCCTCGCCCAGGTGCTGACCCCCGGCCAGCAGTTCCCGCAAGAAGAGGGAAGAGAACTCCGGCTTCCCTGCGAGAATCTCTGCGAGAGAGCTTCCCCAGCCTCGAAGCCGCTCCTCCGGACTTGGACGGGAACTGAGATTCTTGGCCATTTCCTCCGCCACGGTCCGGAAACTGTCCTTGAGAACCGCCCGATACAGCCCTTCCTTGCCGCGGAAGTGGTAGCTGATCAGGGCGCGGTTTACCTGGGCCTTCTCGGCCAGATGGTCAATGCGTGCCCCCTCGAGACCCTTCTCGGCAAAGAGCTGCTTTCCGGCATCGAGAAGTCTCTTCCGGGTCGCTTCGCTACTGGTCTTGAGGATCGGGCTCATGTTCTCTCTTGAATGTATGTTTTATTTGAATGTTTAGATAATACAGATGTTCAATGAAAAGGTCAAGGGAAAAGCGGGAAAAAAAGGAGATCAGGGTCGGGGAGTTTTATCTTTCCGGAGTTGAAGAATCGCATCTCTCAGGGGGAAATCCAGAGAATCCCGGGCCATTACCCGGCATTCGAGCTGAAGAAGTTCCTCATAGGAGGGACCGGCCATCAGGTCGGGACTGTTCCCCAGTCGGGCCAGAAGGCTGGCACCCTTCTTTGGTTCCGCAATCCTTGCTGCCTGGGAACACTGGTGGAGACCCGCCCGCGCCCAATGTCTGCTGCGATCATCAAGAAGAGAATCCTGACTTCCGAAGAGCCAGGGGCGGAGAGAGGTAGCTGCCTGTCGCAAGAGCTCCCGGTGCATGTCCCAGGCCTGCTGGTCCCGGCTCAGGAGAAAGTGACGGGAGAGGGCACAGAGGGCAATCCCCCGATGGAGGACTTTCTCCCGGTCCTGGACTCTTCCTTTCAGGGCATAGCTGTGATGGCGAAAGAGAAAAGGAGTGGCCGCTTCGATCTCCCCTTCCCGGAGAAGAGCTTCTACAATCAGGAGCGCAGGAAGAGGATCCTCTTTGCTTCGGGGGCCCACCTTTTCCCGGGCGTACTCCGCAAGAGGAGTCGCCATGGCGGGAAGCGAGGCGAGAAGAACAAGAATGCAAAGGAGAGTTCTCATGCCTCTATGCTAGGGCTTTTTCCCGGGAATCTCAAGCCGAAGCTGTTTCAGGAGAACCAGTTTCCCCCTCCGGATTTCCCCGTTCGTGCTGAGTCTTGCGAGATAAACCCCGCTGGGCAAGTCCCGTCCCTTTTCATCCCGTCCATCCCATTCGCAGGGCGGTAGCTGTCACACCTCCGGCTGGGTGGCCGATGAAGATGCCGCCGATGATGGCGACCTCAGCGACAATCAGGATGGCCTGCCAGGAATGCACGGCACCTTCCGTCGCGGTGGAGTGGACTGTGAAGAATGTCATGGTATGGGAGCCCAGCACGCCTTTGTGCCGGGTAGCTACACCATGACGGTGGACGACAGCAATGATCTCTGCGGACGTTGCCACACCGATGCAGACGGAGTGGGTGGCGAGTACAGTGCAAAGACCCTGGAAGAACTCTCTGCCTTTGCTGCAGGGATTCATACCGAGGTCTTGCCCTGGTTTCGGTCTGAATCAGAATCGTTGTCGCGGGGGAAACCCCGCGGGTTTTTATGCGTAAAGGTCTGGATACGACCCATAGGAGACCGATGAAGAATCTCATTCCTGTTTCCCTTTTGCTGATCCTGTCCCTGTCCGCCCTTGCCGAAGCTTCGGATCCAGTCCTGCAGCGAGCCTTTGAACGCGCCGACCGGGAAGAGATCTTTCTGCCCTACTCCTGTTCCATGGAGAGCCATGTCTTGATTCACAAGGGAAGGAACAAGAAGCAGAGAGAGGAAATCAATCGAGCGAATTGGGAGGTTTGGAGTCCAGACTCCATCAAGGTGAGTGGAGAGGAAAGGGAGATTCTATTCCAGAAGGAAGAGGAAGAGGAAAAAAGGGTGGAGATGGGAAAGGGGGGTGGGGAGTCCCGGAGTTTCGATGTTCTCGATGAGGGCAGACGCTCCCTTTACCGGTTCGAGGCCAAGGGGCTGGAACTGTTCAATGAAAGGGAACTACACCGCTATGACTTTGAGCCTCTGAAAAAGGCGAAAGATCTCTGGGAGGGAAGCCTCTGGATCGATTCGGAGACAGGTCTTCTTGCCTCTGTGGATGCCGGTCTTTCAAAGAAGAGTTTTGGGCTGAAGGCCTTTTCCATGAACATGGACTTCATCGACTGGGAGGGCATGAGTCTGGCCCGTCAACTCACTATGGAGATCCATGTCAAGGTGCCACTGCTTGCGAATATGCGGATCCGCACGGAGAGCAAGTTTCGGGACTTCCAGAGGATTCCGGTGCCATAAAAAAGGGGAGCCTTTCGGCTCCCCTTCCCCTTATTGACTCAATACCAGAGTTTTACACTTCGACCGTTTCCTTTTTAAATTCCGGAATGCTGACATGGGCTTTAGTCAGAGGTCAGGGCAAGAGTTCGCCATCGGGAATCAAGAAGACGGAGCATCAATCTCCGCCATTCCGGATATTCCTCCTGAGAGATGGGGCCCTCTTGCAACAGAGCTTGGCAGTGTAGCTGGATCCGGTCTTCCACCCGACTGCAGCGGAGGCGGAGGAGGTCGCCTCTCAATGTTGTAAGCTCTTCGTTTTCAGGGCATTGAATCGACCAAGCCTCCGGAATCAGAAGCTCCCAGAGCAGATTCAATTCAAGAGACTGGCTCATCCGAAGGGGCGCGTCGCGGTGACTACGGTGCAGACTTGTGTCCCGGGGGAGAAGGTCTTCAAGTTTCAAAGGGGGAGCGAGAAGCTCCAGAAAACGAAGTCCGTGTTCGTCCTCTTCGGGAAGCTTCGAATCACTGGACACTTCGCAATGAAAGCGCTGGCGACTGCTTTCCAGAATCCTGATCCCGGGATCTTCGCCACCAATCCATTGATTCACCCGAGTCTCCGGCTTGAAATCGGAATTGTCTATCCCCTCCAGATGAACCCGGGCCTGCAGGGTGTCTTCGCTCCAGAAGAACTCTCCCAGTATCTTGCGAGGCAAGGCCGGGAGGAGGGTCCAGCCATCTTCATCAAGAAGCAGGGGACTGGCGAGCGAGGAAGCCGGAACGATGCGGGCCGTGGCTGCGTCCAGCCATACAGGGCCTTCGGGCAGGCGGACTTCCAGCAAAGGACGCAAAGAGGCGGTAATCATGGGTGCATTCTGAAAGGAAAGGGCGGGAAGCCCGAAGACAAGCCGGGAGTCCATCTTCTGTTTTGGCAAGAGCGCCATCAGGAGTGCCGTTCGCTCCCAATCCGTGGCGGTGGAGGTCTGAAGAATCTCCGCCACGCTTCGGGGGGAGCGATTGAGGGCAGCATGCAGAACCCGCCTCGTGCGGTCTTGGGCAAACTTGCAGGCGGCTTCCAGCTTTGCGCGATCGCCGAAGGACTCGTCCTCGAAGAGCTGCCCAAGAATCTCTCCCTTCTCATTTGCGGAAGCACGCAGGGCGTCCTGAAGGTGGTGAAAGAGTGACTCTTCGCTGGAGACAGCCAGCCAGGGCATGCAATCCTCCTCCCGAAGCATCGAGTCATGGGGCCTTGTCGGCAGGTTCAGGGCGCGAAAGCTCGTGACACCCTTGTTGCTCACGGGTTCCGGCAGTTGCCAGAGTGCGGCGGGCGGATTGATGGTGTGAACGCGGAGGCCCCGTACTTTCAATTCCCATTCGCGAAGAGGGAACTCGCCGGAGGGAAAGAAACTCCGGCTGAAGGGAATCCAGCTTTCCCTGTGGTCAATGATCTGATAGTCCAGCCAGACCGTCGCTCCCCGCAGGAGCCCGGTTCTCGTGACCACCATTTCCCGCAGATCGAGAAATGCGGCGTTGAGGTCCATGCCGTCGGGAGTAACCGGATTGAAGGCATTGTCCGGGGCGGGAAGCACGCTGCCGTCCGGCAAAAAGCTCCGACAATCCAGCACTTCCAGATCCTGTCGGGAACGATCCCAGGCAATTCTAGGATCTCCCAGATGCTCGATCGCATACTCGCTGTACAGACGAATCAGTTCCTGCTTGCGGTAGACGAGTCGGCCATCCCGGTAGTCCAGGCTGTGCCCTTCAAAGAGAACCAGTGCGTCGAGAGTTCCCGCCTCCTTCAGCGTTGGCGAATCGGCAATGCGCTGCAGGATCGCGCTCTCATCGAGGGGACTTGCCATCAGGGGAAGTACGGAAATCAGGAGTCCTGCGAGGATCGTTTTCATTTCGCACCTCCCTTGCGGGCGTAGATTTCTTTGCTGGTCTTCTCTTTCCAGGCCTTTGCCAGATCGCGAAGAGCGGGGTAGTCCTCTGAGGATACCATTCTCTGCGTCAGGCTCAGTTCTGCCTGCAACTCCAGTTTCCTCTTGTCGACATTCCAGTCGATGTTCGCATTGGCAGCCGCCGACTGGAGGCTGGTATCCGGAGGGGCTTCCACTTCCAGCCCGCGGGGAAGGCGGATTTCCTCCTCGATTTGCAGTTTTTGGGGAGCCCACATGAAGAGATCGTGAGTGCGTTCCTCGCTCTCGGGAACCGAGGCCATTCGGGTCATGACCCAGAACTTGGACGCAAGTTCGAGAGAAGGTGAAGCGAAGAGCCAGGCATCTTCGCTCAAGCTTGCATAGGATGGTAAGCGGTATTCGATGTCGAGTCTCGTGTCCTGAGAGAAGTCCCGGTGATCGCTGAATTCATAGCTCAGCAACTCAGCCGAAGATGAAATGCGCCCGAGCCAGTCTTCCAGATAGCCTCTCAGTTCTGCCCGGGGCCGGTCTGCCACGGCAGAACGAAGCCTTCCGTCGGAGATGCCGCTTCCTGTAACAGTAAACCGGCCTTCAATGGAGCCGTCTTCGGAGAACTGCGCATGGTTTTCGACATGCATGAGATTGTCCTCGGCCTCGAAGGAGGGGATGCTCATGAGGGTTTCTCCCTCTTCCGTTCCGATGACATAGTGTTGCTCGCCTTCCCAGCGGCTCCAGAGGGGACGGTTCCAGGGCGCCCAGGTGGGGTCAAGCATCAGAAAGCCGCCGTCTTTTTCTTTCAGGGCGACAACGCAGTGGTTGAACTGATCGGCGGGAACTGCCTCCACGCGGCTGCCGGCCATGGTCATGGCCGGATAGGTTTCAAAGCCTGCGCTGCGGAGCATGGTTACCAGCATGCCGGCAATGTCCTTGCAGACTCCGCATCGGTCCCGGAAGGTCATTTCACTCGGGTGAATCGTGTAACCCTCCCCCTTTCCCATGCTCAGACCACTGTAGCGGATGTTCTGGGCAACCCAGTGCAGAAGAGCGGCGATCTTGTCTTCCTTCTTGCGAAGAGGCTCTGTGATTTCACGAACCATTGCATCGATCTCCGGATTGCTCTCGAAAACCCATTCATTGGTTTCGAAAAACCAGCGGCTCTTTTCCTCCCAGTCTGCGACCGTGGCCATGACGACCTTGGGGGCGATGTCCGTGAGGTCGGGCATGCGGGCTTCGGTAGCCAGCGCCGGCACATCCCTTTTCCAGAAGTGGTAGAGGAAGGCGTCCTCGTCAAACTCCAGACTGGAGTAGACCTCTCCATTGTAGACCGTGTACTGAAGAGGCTGTTCTCGTGAGAGCCGGACGATGTAGTCGATCTCAAGGGCCGGCAAGGTCTCCTGGAAGGTGACGACATCGTAGAAGTGTCCGCGCATCGGAGGGATGAAACGCTCCTCATCGGAGTCGGTACCGTTTGCACCCTCTCCCCCGAGATAGGCGATCAGAAAACCTTTCGTGTAACTGATGAACTCGACAGCATCGCCAACTTTCAGGGCGGGCAGTCCCTGCACCAGCATGCGCGCACCCCAGTAGATGCCGCCGGCAGGAGCCGTGATATCGCTGGCCTGTGAGGTGTCGATATCCACGAAACTGGAATCGGCACGATGGACCCGCAGGCCCAGAATCTCGACATGGTTGCTGGCAGGATCGAAATCGAAACGCAGGGCACGAAGGGCCTTTGCCCCGGAATCCTTCAACACCTTTACCATTCGATGCTGGTAGCGGTGGCTGAGACCGGTGGACTCCACATCGACCTTCGTGCGATCGAAGATCACAACGCGCTCGCTTTGATATGAGTTTTTATCCAGAGCCAGAAGCTCAAGAGCTTCCTCTGCACTGACGAGTTCGGGAACATCCAGCGCGGCCCAGGCGGGGAGTGAAAGGAGCAGGCAGATCAGGATGGCTTTCATGTTTCCTCCGGAATGAGACCGCCGGAGCATACCTGTTCGGCACTCCAGATGGAAGGGGGAGATCGTCCAAAGAAATGCCATGCTTGAACAGGATCCCCGGTCCTGTATAGTCAGGCCCTGAAGAGGTGATTCTTCAGCCGCTTCGTTTTCGAATGGAAGGGAACATGACTTTCAAAGAGTATCGGTACCTGCTTAAGTCGGACCTGTATCGTCTTAGCGATGATACCAGCACAGGCTCTCTCTTGCGCTATGCATGGAAGGGAGAAGCCTTCCGGTACAATTTCTGGATGCGTAGCTGAGCCTACATGAATGGGCGCAGGTTTTTGAAGTACACCCTGTATCCCATTGCGAAATTCGCCCTTGGCCGCACGAAGTACCGGATGGGAATCTCGATTCCTCCCAGCACGAAGATCGGGAGCGGGTTCTATATCGGACATTTCGGGGGAATTGTTGTCAGCCCGCACAGCGTTATCGGGAAGAATTGCAACATTTCCCATGGAGTTACTCTGGGAAAAGGAAACTGCGGAAAGAACCAGGGTTTCCCGGTTCTGGGAGACAATGTCTACATCGGACCCGGGGCAAAAATCGTGGGCGGAGTGAAAATCGGGAGCCATGTTGCCATTGGTGCGAATTGCGTGGTGACTCGTGATGTGCCGGGGAAGGTGATCTCTCAGGCTGGCTCCGAAGGCTATGTCAATCGAACGGATTATGAAGACAAGATCCGCTGAGGGCATGATCCACCTCATCCGGGGACTGATTCTGATTTTGCTCATCAGTCTGCCCTCCGGTTCTGCACCGCTTCCCGGAGCCGAAGAGACCGTGATTCTGGTACATGGCCTTGGGAGAACCCCGGCTTCGATGCTCCTGCTTGCGGCCCGTCTTGAGAAGTCGGGATTCCGGGTTCACCGTTACGGCTACCCTTCGAGAACAGAAACGATGGAAGTGCTGGTCGACTCTCTTCAGGCGGATCTGGGGAAGCGCTACGGGATCAGATCGAGTCAACTTCACTTTGTCACCCACTCCATGGGCGGCATTCTTGTCCAAAGCTATCTTGCCCGACAAACCGGCCCCCATCAGGGACGCGTCGTGATGCTGAGTCCACCTAGCCGGGGAAGCGAAATTGTCGATGTGTTTTCCGGCTCGCATCTTTTGCGGAAACTTCTGGGTCCCTCGGGATCAAGGCTGGGAACCGGTCCCGGCAGCATCCCCGACTCCCTTCCCCCGATCCGCTTCCGTCTTGGGATCATTACCGGCAAGAGGAGCCTCAATCCCCTGGGGTCATGGCTCATTCCGGGGCCAGATGACGGAAAGGTGAGCGTGGACCGGGCAGAACTGCCGGGAGCGTCCGACTTCCTGGTTCTTCCGGCAAGCCACACCTTTATCATGAACCGGAAGGATGTGGCCGATGAGGTGGTGAACTTTCTGCGACACGGGCGCTTTCGGGATCCGGTTTCGCAGGTCAAATAGACAGAGGTCAAACTGAACCCGGGAGCTAATCATGAAAGCCACCCTTCTCTCTCTTCTTTTGATTCTCTCTTCCGCAAACGCAGATCCCTGGCTCCTTCTCAGTTTCCCTGGGGATCTGCAGTGGTGCGCCCTTCTTTCGGTGCCGGAGGGAGGGAGCGGGCCCAGTTTCGCAATGATCTGTGATGGAGAAATCTGGCTCGCCAGTGATCCCCCCGTCTACGCAGGGGAATTCACTCCTGCCGTTTCTGCAGATCAAACTTCCTTTTCTCATTTGAAAATTCGCTACAGCGGGAACATAGAGCAGCCGTCTCCCTGAAGCCTTTGCAGTGGACAAGCAAGCTGCACTATGCGATTCTCCAGAGTGAACTCAATCTTGCAGAGAGAGGGAAGCCATGGAAATACTCATAATACTGGGGCAGTTCTTCTAATACTGGGGCAGTTCTTCGTAGGGCTTGGAGTTCTTTTTCTGGGCTTTGCCGCCCTCTGGTTTGTCAACGAAACAGCAAACAGGAAGTAGCGCGCCGTATCGGGGTCATTCATTCCACGGAAGGGCTTCCTTCTGAATTCAGAATCCCTGCTCCCAATAGCAGGAGGGCGTTTTATGTCTCTGGAGAAGATCAGGGAAATTGAGCAGGAGATCGTCGGCCTTACGGAGAGGTTGAACGCCCTGCAAAAGGAGCACCGGGGAGGGGAAGTCCCCAACTATCAATTTTCCACTTCCTACGGAGAAATCAAGCTGCTGGATCTCTTTGGAGAGAAAAAGCATCTACTCGTGATTCACAACATGGGCCAGGGCTGTCGCTATTGCACTGTCTGGGCCGATGGATTCAACGGTTTCCTCCCGCATCTCGAGCAGGCCATGTCCGTGGTTCTTGTCTCACGCGATGACCCGGAAACCCAAAGACGCTTTGCCAATGAACGCAAGTGGCGTTTCCGAATGGCCTCTCACGGCGGAGGAGACTACATCCGGGAACAGACGACCATGGAAGGCTCGGACAATATGCCGGGAGCCGTGCTCTACGAGCGCGAGGGAGATCTCATCTACCGGAAGAACGATGGTGTCTTCGGCCCCGGCGACCAGTACTGCTCCCTTTGGAATCTTCTGGCCCTTGCCGGACAGGGCACCGAAGAGTTTACGCCACAGTTCTCCTACTGGAAGCGTCCCGAGAAGATGGATGACGGCGGCGCCAATCTCCCGGATTAGGCAGAACAGGAGAGAAGGATAGCTCAACGATGCTCACCGGCCTGCACATTCTTTTGAGCTATCGTTGCAATCTGAATTGCTCTCACTGTTTTCTCTACTGTAGTCCGCTGGCCAGGGGAACCTTCCCACAATCGGAGCTTCGGGACATTCTGGAACAGGCAAATGAGATTGACACCCTTGAATGGATCTTCTTCGAGGGAGGGGAACCTCTCCTCTATCCGGACTTGCTGAAAGAGGGCATTCGACTCGCAGTCGACCGGGGCTATCAGGTGGGCGTGGTCAGCAATGCCTGTTCAGTGGGTTCAAAAGAGGAGGCGCTCGCCATGCTTCGTCCTCTTGCGGAACTGGGAATCGCGGAACTGAGCCTTAGTGAAGATGCCTTTCATTTCGGGAAATCCTCCGATACTCCCGCAAGCTATGCCCTCAGTGCAGCCCGGGAACTGGACAGCTGTCCCCACGAAGACCTGATCAAGCCGGAGAGGGTTCATGTAGATGCCTACGGAAATGTGCAGGTTTGTCAGGGCTTGAGCCTGGGGAACTGGAAAGCCAATCGACTGGAGAAGATCCTGAGGCAGAACCTGCGGAAACACCCGCTCTGCGGGCCACTCTCACGAGGAGGCCCCGCGGCTCTCGCAGAAGAACTCGCCCTGGCTCACGAAAGCGACTTTGTCGACGAGTGCCACTTCTGCTTCCTTCTCCGACGCTCCCTCGTTCAGCGGTTTCCCGAAGAAGTGGCACCTCGGCAGGTCTACGGTCTGGACTAGCCTTTCTTCCTGGCAAACTCTCCCATGAAGTCGGCCAGAGCCCGTGCTCCCTCAAGAGGCATGGCATTGTAGATCGACGCACGGCAACCGCCCACGCTGCGGTGTCCCTTCAATCCGCTCATGCCTTCAGCGAGCGCTTCTGCGACGAATTCCTTTTCCAGATCCTCGCTCGGAAGGCGCCAGACCAGGTTCATGTTGGAGCGAGCAGCCTCGGGAACCGGGCAGGAATAGAAACCGGAGTCTTTTTCCATCGCACCATACACGAGAGCCGCTCTTTCATCGGCGCGCGCTTTTGCGGCAGGCAGGCCTCCCTGCTCCTTCAGCCATTGGAGTGTCAGGCCGAGCATGTAGATGGCAAAGACCGGGGGAGTGTTGAAAAGCGAGTTCTTGTCCGCATGGATGCGGTAATCAAGATAGGCAATCAGGCCATCAGGGACCCGCTCGAGCAGATCCTCCCGGACAATGGAAATCGTAGCACCCGCGGGCCCGACGTTCTTCTGGGCGCCCGCATAGATCAGGCCGAAGCGGCTGACATCCATGGGGCGGCTCATGAAGTCGGAACTCGCATCGCAGAAGAGCGGCACATTCCCGGTCTCCGGGAAGTCCTGCCACTGAATTCCTCCGATGGTCTCATTGCTGGTGATGTGCAGGTAGGCGGCATCGGGATCCACTTTCAGGCTGGCGGGATCCGGCAGGTCCAGGTAGTTCGCATCCTTGCCATCCCAGAGGACGCGCACCTTTCCCACCTTCTGCGTGTCCTGCAGAGCCTTCTTTGCCCAGGCTCCGGTCTGCGTGAAGTCGCAACTCATGCCTTCGGACAGAAAGTTCATCGGGATCATGCCGAACTGGAGAGTAGCCCCTCCACCAAGAACGACAATGCGATAGTTGTCGGGGACATCCAGCAGTTCCCGAACCAGACCCAGAGCCTCCTGATGTACCTGATCGTAGGTCTTCGAACGATGACTCATCTCGATCAGGCTCATGCCTTCGCCCCGGAAATCGACAAATTCCTCCTGCGCCTTTTCCAGAACCGCTAGCGGGAGTGTGCAGGGTCCTGCGCTGAAATTGAAAATACGGCTCATGACTGGCCTCCCTTGAATTCGCTGACAATCGAGAGAACTTCCTCGCCGATGCGAAGCAGGTTTTCCTTGCTACTTGCACCGAGGTGGGGGGTCATGGTGACATTCGGAGCGTGAAGAAGCGGGTAGTCTTCGGCGGGAGGATCGCTGGGCCAGACATCGGTGGCGTAGGCCCGCACCTTTCCGCTTTCCAGAGCCGACTTCATGGCCTCGGCATCCACGCAGGCAGCACGCCCTGTGTTGACAATCGTCACACCGTCCTTCATGGCAGCGATGAGGTCTCCGGAAATCATCCCGCGGGTTTCATCGGTGAGAGGCAGATGAAGGGAAATGTAGTCCGCCTCTTTTGCCATTGCTTCCATGCTGTCCTTCATCTCGGCAGCATCCGACTCGGAGACATACTTGTCGTAGGCAATCACCTTCATGCCGAAGGCGGATGCGCGGAGGGCGACCTCACGGGCAATGTTCCCGATCCCCGCAAGCCCGATCGTCTTTCCGTGAAGCTCGCTTCTCTTGAGTTCCTTCTTGATCCACTGTCCTTCCTTCATGCTCTGATGCCCTTCGATCAGGCGGTTCGGAACGGAGAGAAGGAGGGCGAAGGCGAGCTCGGCAACAGCAATGCCCGAAGCCTTCGGGGTGTTGTGAACCGTGATCCCCTTTTCGGCGGCATAAGCGGAGTCGATGTTGTCGATTCCCACGCCACCTCGGATGACCAGTTTCATGTTCGGAGCAGAGTCGATGTACTCGCGAGTGACCTTTGTTTTCCCGCGAACCAGAACGACCTCGGCCTCGGGCAGGCGGTCCTTGTCATCGGTGACTTCTCCGAGGGGAGCGAGTTTGTCGGCCAGGGAAGCGTCAAAGGCATCAGAAATCAGGATCAGCATAATGATCCTCCTTTCAGTCTTTCAGGCTACGAACCACGACTCCGCTGCGAAGTTTGGGTTCAAACCAGGTACTCTTGGGAGGCATGACTTCGCCGCTGTCGGCGATCGTCATCAACTGCTCCACGCTTACGGGGTGGCAGACGAAGGCGATCTTCATGTCTTCGCTACATCGTCTTTCCAGTTCCGCTATGCCCCGAATGCCACCGACAAAGTCGATTCGGGAGTCGCTGCGGGGATCTCCAATACCGAGAATGGGTGCCAGCAGGTTCTCCTGCAGGATGGCCACATCCAGACTTCTGACCGGATCCTCAGCGGGGAAGCTCCCTTCGAGGGCTTCCAGGTGATACCACTGTCCATCCAGAAACATGCGAAAGCAGAGCGCAGAACCCGGCTCCCCGGCTTCACAGGGGGACAGACGGAACTTCTCCCCGATTTTGCCAAGCAGATCGTCGGGGGAAAGCCCGTTCAGGTCGCGGATTACCCGGTGATAACCGAGGATCTGAAGCTCATCATCCGGGAAGATGACGGCGAGGAAGTGATTGTAGGCTTCCTCACCCGTATGCTCGGGATTGCGATCCCGGAACAGGTCGCGTACGCGATGGGCTGAAGCGCTTCGATGGTGTCCGTCGGCAACATACAGTGCGGGAACCTGCTCGAAGGCAGCGCGGATGCCGAGGATCGTGCCCGGGTCGGATACTTTCCAGAGGCGGTGGCCCACTCCGTCATCGGCAGAGAAATCAAAGCAAGGTTCTGCGGAGCAGATATCGTCAATGATCGCACGAATGCCGGTCTGTGCCCGATAGGTGAAGAGAACTGGTCCCGCATTGGCCTCCAGCACTTCCATGTGTCGTGCGCGATCATCCTCTTTCTCACGCCGGGTGTGCTCGTGCTTCCTGATCGTACCGTTCGCGTATTCCTCCGCACTGGCTCCGGCCACGAGACCGCGCTGACGGTGACCGCCCATCTGAAGCTCGTAAACATAGAAACACTCTCGCTCATCCCGGGCGAGAACGCCGTTTTCGATCATGGACAGGAGGTTCTCGCGACTTTTCTCGTAGACTTCCTCGCCGTAGAGGCTGGCACCTTCGGGCAGATCAATTTCTGCCTTCACCACATGAAGGAAGCTGTGGGGATTCTCCGCAGCCATCTTTCGCGCCTCTTTGGAATTGAGAACATCGTAGGGCGGGCTGGCCACTTGCTCGACCAAGTCTCTGCGGGGGCGGAATCCCCGGAAGGGGCGGATCTCACTCATTGAATACTCCTGTAGAAGAGGCCGCAAACACCATTCCTGAGTGTCCAGATAAACAGGATTCTCCTCTTGGCGCAAGACCCCCTGGTCACTTGTATCCTCAGAGGGAACGTACTAAGATTCCTCCCACGACAGGAGATTCCATGATTCGCTATTTTTTCGTATTTACCCTGCTGGCACTGGCGGCCTGTACCCCCAAGGAGGCGACCAGGGATGATCAGCCCTTCCAGGTCATTCCTCTCAGCCGGCAGGACATCGTCGTCACGGTTAGTGCCTCCGGCGCTCTTGAACCCCTCCGCAGCCTGGAGATCAAGAGCAAGGCTTCCGGGGAGATTCTCGCAATGCCCGTGGAACTCGGGGACGATGTAAAAGAGAACAGCCTTCTGGTTCGCGTCGACCCCAGGACGGTGAAGAATCAGGTGGAACAGGCAGAGGCAAGTCTAGAGGTGGCCCGCTTGCGTCTTTCCATTGCCGAAAGACAGAAGGATCGAAGCAAGACCCTTCTGGAAGAAGGTCATGTGAGCGAACAGTCCCACGAAAGCAGTCTTCTTGAGTTTGCCAGCGCAAGAAGTGCCGAGGTGAGCGCGCGAACCAGCCTTGATCAGGCTCGCGAGCGTCTGGAAGACACGGAAATTCGTGCCCCGATGACGGGAACGGTGATCGCGCGCATGGTGGAGGCCGGGCAGATTATCTCGAGTGCTACCAGCCAGGTGACCGGCGGTACGACCCTGCTCACGATGGCAAAACTCGACACTCTTCAGGTTCGTGCCATGGTGGATGAAACCGACATCGGCAAGATCCGCTCCGGCATGTTGGCCGAGGTCACGGTCGATGCCCATCCCCGGGAGCTCTTCTCCGGCACGGTGATCAAGGTGGAACCCCGTGCGGTTACTACCCAGAATGTAACGACCTTTCCCGTTCTGGTGCGGGTACTCAACGACCGCGATCTTCTTTTGCCCGGAATGAATGTCGAGGTGGAAATCCGAACGGGCTCTCGCGAGAATGTGCTGGCATTGCCTCTTGAGGCCATTCGAAGTCGCCGCGACTATCTCGTTGCCGCCGGTGCCATGGGCCTCGATGCCGAGGAGGCCGCAAGTCTTCTTGAAGCGGCGCAGGCAAAATCGCCGACGCGAGGAAAACCCAGCATTGCGTTTCTTGCACGTGATGGCGCGCCGAGCCCGGTGCCGGTGGGCCTCGGACTTGCCAACTGGGACTTCGCGGAGATTCTCTGGGGGCTGGAAGAAGGGGATTCCGTGGCCGTCACCCTGTCGAGTGGCCTGCTCATGCAGCAGGATCGCTGGAAGAATCGTATGAAGAGCTGGTCGAGTATGGGCAGTTTCAAAAAGGGTGAAGACTCAAAGGGCAAAAAGCCGGAAGCCCGGAATGGAAGTTCCGCCCGTGGCAAGCGCCCTGATTCCTCGAAACGGCCGAAGGGAAAACCCGGAGGCGGACATTGATCCTGCGCGAACTCTTCCGGATGGGCATGCAGGCAATTCTGGCCAACAAGGTGAGGGGTTTCCTCACCGCCCTGGGGATTATCATCGGCGTAGCCGCCGTGATCGCCATGCTCTCTCTTGGCGAAGGCGCACAGAAGGCCATCCAGGACCGCATTCAGGCAATGGGCACCGATGTCTACACGGTCAGCCCCGGATGGCGACGCCACAGTGGGGTGTCAAGAAGCTCCAACCGCCTGGTCATTGACGATGCAGAAGCCATTGCCGCTCAATGCAGCACGGTGCTTGCGGTGTCTGCGGGCATGAGCATGAACAGCCAGGTGGAGTTTTCCGGGAGAAACACATCCACCAATGTGCTGGCCACCACACCGGAAGCTGTGCAGGTGGATCGCTACGCAGTTTCCCACGGGCGCTTTATTGATGCCCGCGATCAGGCCAGTCGATCCCGGGTAGCTGTCGTGGGAACCGTGGTGCTGGAGAACCTTGAAACGGCACCCGAGAACCTGCTGGGGCGAGACATCATTCTTCGCGACCTCCGCTTTGAAGTCGTGGGCGTTCTGGAATCCAAGGGACAACAGGGCTGGAGAAACCCCGACGACCAGGTCATCATTCCACTCTCCACCGGGCAGTATCGGGTCTTCGGAACAGACAAACTGAGAACCATCTCCTGTCAGGTAGTGCCCGGCACCAGCGAAATAGCGGCCATGATGGACATCGAAAAGGTCTTGCGCAGACAGCATCACCTTCGTCCCGATCAGGACAATGACTTCATGATTCGAAACTGGTCGGAGATGCTCAGTACCTTTGAGGAAACCCAGAAGGCTTTCAACTTTCTTCTGGCCGGCATTGCGGCGATCAGCCTCCTTGTCGGGGGAATCGGAATCATGAACATCATGCTGGTTTCGGTCACCGAGCGAACTCGCGAGATTGGAATCCGCAAGGCCCTGGGGGCAACGCGCGCCAATGTGATGGCGCAATTCCTGGTGGAGAGCATGGCGCTATGTCTTGCGGGAGGTCTGGCCGGTGTCCTCCTCGGAGTGGGTGGCTCCTTTGCGCTTAGTCGACTTGCCGGCTGGAACACTCTCGTCAATTTGCAGGCCGTGGCGCTGGCTTTTCTTTTCAGCGCGGCCGTGGGCCTGTTCTTCGGACTCTATCCAGCGGCCCGGGCCTCGCGCCTTGACCCCATCGAAGCCCTGAGACATGAATAGGCCACCCCTCCCGAAAGAACACGGTGCCTGGGCCATGCTGGGCTATCCGCTTCTTGCCACCCTGATCCTTCGCTCCCGTGACCGCTGGCTGAACCCTGGAGGAAGCACCCTTGACATTCTTCTTCTCGTTCTGGCGGCGACTTTTGCCTATTCGTCCTTTCATGCGCTGAGGGCTGCGATGAGACAGGCGCGAGCAGGCTCACCGGCCCCGGGACTTGCACCTCGCACCTGGCTTCCCCGGAAGTTTTTTCAGCACGGGAATCTGCCCTGGGGTCTTCTCTTTGGACTCTTGTCCCTGATCCTTGCCTGGCCACTGATGCTTCGCCCGGAACTTCGCCCTCTCTGCTGGCTGGCCAGTGCGGGAGCGGCAGCTGTTCTATTGAATCTGGTCTTCGTGCGAGCTCGCAGTGAAAAGGGAGTGTTTTCCGAACTCTTCGCCACGCTGACGCTCAGTCTTTCCTTTCCCGCATTTCTGGTGCTTGCCTTTGGGGGCTGGCGTAGCGGGTTCCGGGAGCTCTGGCTTCTTAGCTGGCTCTTCAATTCAAGCAGCGTCTTTTATGTGAAGATGTGCCGGGAAGCGATTCTACCTAATGCAAGCGCAGAGAATCTGATCCGGAGCCGGAAACAGCTGGCCCTGTTCATGATGGCGAGCATTGCCCTTCTCGGCAGTCTCTGGTTCCGGGGCCAGATTTCCGGCCCGCCCCTGCTTTCCCTTCTGCCTCTCTGGCTGATGCTTCGCTCGGGGATGAAGAGACCTTCCCTGCACCCAAGCGTTCGCCATCTTGGCTTTTCCCTTTTGGCCCAGTCGATTCTCTTCGGGCTGATTCTTGGAGCGGGATTCTAGGCATGAAAAAACCCCCGGATGATTCCGGGGGCTGAGTCAGAAGACTCTAGAGAAGCTTCAGCTCTCGAGCCGTGGACTCGAACTGGTCTACATAGCCTTCGAGAACTTCGAGACCACCCTTCCAGAATCCGGGATCGCTCCAGTCGACGCCCAGTTCTCCGAGCAACTCTTCCGGGCTCTTGCTCCCGCCCGCCGCCAACATCTTTTCATAGGCTCCGAGAAACTTCGGGCCCACTTCCTGATAGCGACGGTAAAGGGCCAGCACAACCAGATAGCTTGCGCAGTAGGCGTAGACATAGCCGGGCACATTCACGAAGTGCGTGATGTACATCCAGGAGGCTTCGCTGCCCTTGTGCGGGGTCATGCTTTTGCCGAAGAACTGTGTCTGCGCATCGAGGAAGAGTTCGCTGACCTTGCCTGTTGCCAACTCTCCCTTTTCACGGCGATAGTTGTGCACGAGATCCTCAAAGCGGTTGAACTGTAATTGCCGGAAAGTCGTGGCAAAGCCATCCTCGATCACCTGACGAAGGAGAGACAGCCTTTCCCGAGCTGACTTTGTCTGTCCGAGAAGCTTCTGGTAGAGGATCGTTTCCATGAAGACCGAGGCCACCTCTGCCATGACCAGACTCTGCACGTCACTAAGAGGCCCGCGCTTGCGGCTCAGTTCCATGTGGACGGCATGGCCGAACTCATGGGCGAGCGTGGCCACATCGCGCATCTTGCCCGTCCAGTTCAGGAGGACATAGGGCAGGCCGCCCATGTTCGGCATGCAGAAGGCTCCGCCTCGCTTGCCCTTGTAGGGGGGCACATCCACATGAATCTGATCGAACATCTGGTCTGCGATCTTGCCGAAGCTCTTGCGGGTTTCCTGAAACACCTCTTGCACCATCTCGACGGCGTCCTCGTACTTGATCCGTCCGGCCTTTTCCGTAGGCAGGGGAGCGAAGGTGTCGTAGCTCATGATGCTCGGTACGCCGAGAAGCTTCTTTTTGAGGCGGTAGTAGCGCTGCAGGATGTCCTTGCGATCCAGCATGGAACTGACCAGGGCATCGACTACCTCATCCGGGATCTCATTGGACTTGTTCCTGCCCTGTACCCAGTGTTCGTAGTTGCGAGCCTCATCGCTGATCATCTCGCCTGCGAGAATCATGTTGAAGGCAAAGGTCAGGGGCTTGGCCTGTGTCTTGAGGGCCTTGATGCGTGCAGTGCTGGCATCTCGCCTCTTGCTGCGATCCGGATCCGAGAAGAGTGCGGTCAGTTCGCTCTCGGTGATTGCCTTGCTGCGGAAGCGGTACTCGATGTCTGACAGGACGGTGCCGTAGTAACGGCTCCAGGCACTTTGCCCAATCTGCTCGTACTTGCTGGAGAGGATTTCTTCCTTTTCACTCAGCGTGTGCTTGCGGAAGCTCATCGAGTGTTCCAGGAAGTGACGGTAGCGTGCGACTTGAGGATCTGATGCGATCTTCTTCGCCCTGGCGGCCGGCACGCGGGTCCATTCAACCTGCAGGAATGCCAGTTGGGAACTGGCGCGGGTGAAACGTTCCTGCACCATCTGCATGAAGGCACCCCATTCAGGGTCGTTGCTCTTCGTTGCGAACTCCAGATGGGCATAAATCATCAGACCCCAAACCGACATCTGAATCTTTTCGTATTTCTTGAGGAGTCCGACCATTCCGGCAAGGTCGAGTTTCCCGACCTTGCCCCGGTATTCGCCGGCAAACCGCTCGGCCGCACGCTCATAGGTGCGGAAATCCTTCTCGATTTTCGGGTCATCCTTGCCAGAATAGAGCTCGGAAAGATCCCAGTTGATTTTCCGGAAGTCTGCCTTTTTCTTCTTTGCGACTGCCATGAGCTTCCTTTCGCTGAAGGTTGTGCCTCTGAGAATGTATCTCCTGGAGGTCCTCCCCTGAAACTGGGTATAGACCCCTATTTCTTGAAAAGCCAGAGATCCTGCAAGTGCTGATGGTAGCGGCACTTGGGGTTCAAACATATGGACGGCTGCAAGAGGGAATCCTGTATCGAGAGCTTCTCCATACACTCCAGAGGGCAGGAAGAAGGCCAGATACATTCTCAGAGGCACAAGCTAAGCATTTCAAGGGGGAAGGCAAGGGTCGGGGATTGACAGTAAGAAGGGCCTGTTCTATCTTTTCCGCCTGATATTCCTCGGTAGCTCAGTTGGCAGAGCAAGCGGCTGTTAACCGCTGGGTCGTAGGTTCAAGTCCTACCCGGGGAGCCATAGAGCCTGCGCAATAGCGCGGGCTTTTTCATTTTCTGTAAATGAGGCAGAGTGTGTTACTCGCCTTCAATTAAGACTGTCAGAAGTGATTATACCCCAAGGCATTGACATTCCTGCTGGAATTGACTAAGTCTAGAGGGTTAGGGAAGTGTGCCTCAGTGCATCTTTCCGTTTAGGATGAGTGCGAAGCGAGCCGGACATGCCGGGTGCTTTCAGCACTCGCGATGAATCGGCGAATCCGATTCTTGGAGAAGAGAGTCCGTGAAGAAACTCTACGTTGGTAACCTGCCTTTCACCGCGACCGAAGATGAGGTCCGCGATCTGTTTTCCCAGCATGGCGCGGTTCACTCCGTTGCCCTGATCAATGACCGTGACACGGGTCGTCCCCGTGGATTCGGCTTCGTCGAGATGGACGATGAAGCGGCCACGGCAGCCATGGGCAAGCTCGATGGCTATGACATGAATGGACGTGCCCTTCGCGTTAACGAAGCGCAGGAGCGTGCCCCGCGCCGTGGTGGCGGCGGTGGCGGTGGTCGCTGGTAGTTCGTACCGACCATTTGAAATCGAAACCCCGCTCTTCGGAGCGGGGTTTTTTTTGTGGGGTAGTCAGCTCTCCTCCCTTGCCGACTGACGGCGGCTTCAGATACTCGCCTTTGATCTCATTCGTCCCCTTCGGCTCCAGAATCCCGGGAAACCGGCTGATTTGCCAGGATTTACGGGTTTTTGCCCATATCCCCTGACAGACAAGGGAATCGAGTCTCTCTATAATTAGCACTCATGAGTCCCGAATTGTGGGATTCTACACCAAAAGCGATTTGCTTAGCATAAGCGAGGAGATTTACTATGCGCTTTGTACTTGCCTTCTTAGTTTTTGCCAGCTTTGCGGCGGCCCAGACCTTCGACTTCCCCCTCGCCTCAGATACCTGGAGCAGTGGAAGTAACTGGTGGTGGTCCGAAGGAAACACTGTCTATGGAGATCGTGATGTCACGGGACCGGTTACCCAGGCTGAGGTCGTTCTTTATCTCTCAGGTAACGGTTTGACTGAGGGGAATACTGCAGATCTCGACTTTCGACTTGATGGGGTGACTGTGGGGACTCTGCATATTACGGCAGAAGATGGCCTGGGACCCATTACCGGATCTTTCAGTTTTGATGAGATCGATTCCCCCTCCGAGCTTCGCTACACGATGGCTAGTGACATCTGTGGTGGCTGTGGGGCTATAAATCTCAAAGATGCTCTCGAGGTTTCCACGGTGACCCTTTCGACGGGCACAGCAACCGATGAATCGAACTGGAGTTTCCTGAAGTCGTCTTACTAGGGATACTATCAACAGAGAACCTCCGGGACCATCCCGGAGGTTTTTTTGTGCCCCTACCGAATTCTTGATTTCAAGGTCATAAACAGGCTATACTGGGCATGTCCGGGATTGTCTGGACTCCTCCGAATGCCAGGCAAAGGCTCCCGGATCCACCAAAACGGGAGATACCATGTCCAAATTTGCCATCGTCTGCCTGGCAATACTTAGCATTTCCTTGCTTACCCTGCCTGCCTTCGCCGAATGGATGGATTTCGGGGGAGAGGCCCTGCAGGTTCAACTCCTGGAATCCGATGCGAGCCGGAGTGTTTTCGAAATCCGGATCGGGGGCCTGGAGTATGAGCCGGTTTCCATTCAGGGAGAAACCTGGAACCGGCTTACCCTGGAAGGGGAAGGCCGAATTGAAGTAGCCGGCCTGCCTTCACTGCCGACAGTTCGCCGGGCTCTGCTCATCCCGGATGACCGGGCCATGCAGCTTCGGGTTCTGGAATCCGAGTTCATTGAGATCGCGGATTTCCCGGTTCTGCCTTCCAAGGGGCACCTGCCCCGATCGGTGGATCCTGCGAGCGTTCCCTACGAATTTGATTCCTTCTATTCCGGAAACGGAGTTTGGCCCGTGGCAGGTGTTCGGGCAGAGGATCCTCATATTCTCCGCGACTTTCGCGGCATGGTCGTGGAAGCCAATCCCTTCCGGGTGTTTCCTGCGGAACGCAAGCTGAAGGTGGCTACCCGTCTGCTCATCGAGCTTCGCGATGCGGGACCGGGCAGGATCAATGTCCTCGAAAGGGATGCTTCACTCGAAGTCATGGATTCCCAGTTTCAAAAGCTCTATGCAAGCCACTTCCTGAACTTTTCCCCCGATCGTTACCCTGCGGTTCTCGAAGAGGGTGGTCTGCTGATCATTTCCTACGATGCTTTCCTTCCGAACATGCAGGTCTTCCTCGAATGGAAGCTGCAAAAGGGCTTCGATGCCCGAATGGTGGGGCTTTCCGAGACGGGGTCCAGTTACTCGCAGATCGACTCCTATATCGCGGCGGCCTACAACGACTGGCATCCCGCCTATGTACTTCTTGTAGGAGACAATGAACAGCTTCCCCGCCACTCCAGCGGTTCGGATCCCTGCTACTCCCTCATTGCAGGAGGGGACAGCTATCCCGATCTCTTCGTGGGAAGATTCTCTGCAGAAAACGCCAGCCATGTGAACACCCAGGTGGAGCGGAGCATCACCTATGAACGAGACACTCCCGCAGGGGCTGTCTGGCCGCAGTATGGCATGGGCGTGGCTTCAAACCAGGGCCCCGGCGATGACGATGAGTACGACAATGAACACGAGGATGTAATTCGACAGAAACTGCTCAACTACGGCTACTTCGGCGTAGACCAGATCTACGACCCCAGCGGCACAGCCACCATGGTGACCAATGGACTGAACGAGGGTCGCGGCATTGTCAACTACACGGGCCACGGTTCGGTGACATCCTGGGGAAGCACGGGCTTCTCCAACAGCAATGTCAACGCTCTTGTCAACGACAACATGCTGCCCTTCATTAGTAGCGTTGCCTGCAACAATGGAACTTTCAGCGGAGGCACCTGCTTTGGGGAAGCCTGGTTGCGTGCCACGCACAACGGCGCGCCCACCGGGGCGATTGCCGCCTACATGTCCTATATCAGCCAGTCCTGGAGTCCTCCCATGTGCGCGCAGGACGAGTCGATCGACCTATTGGTCAACGATGAGATGCGGACCATTGGCGGACTCTGGTTCAACGGGTCCTGCCAGATGATCGACGAATACGGTTCTTCCGGGGAGAACGAGTTTGAAAACTGGATGATCTTCGGCGATCCATCGCTGGCCGTAAGAAGCAAGGCCGCCAGCACGATGACTCTCAGCCACAGTGGAGTGCTGCTCATCGGGATGAACGAGTATTCCCTGAGTACGGGAGAAGCCGGCGCTCTCTGCGCCCTTTACGCCAACGGGTTTCTCTACGGTTCCGCTCTGGCTGACGGAAGCGGCAACGCTCTCATTTCCATTGCCGATCCGCCCCAGGATCCGATGACACTCACTCTCACCGTCACGGCCTACAACCGGGTGACGGCGATTGAGGATGTGACCGTTCTTCCTCCCGACGGGGCCTATCTTGTCTTTTCCTCGGTCGAGGTTCTCGATGCCGCAGGAGACAATGATGGAGAACTGGATGAGGGAGAAACGGCCGGCCTTCGCCTGAGTATTGAAAATGTGGGCGTGGATTCTGCAAGCGGAGTAGAGGGAACTCTCTCCTCTACGGATCCCTATGTCACTCTTTTGGGGGATACGAGTACCTGGCCGCTCATTCCCTCCGGTGCGAGCAGTCCCTGTGTGGATCCCTTTGAGGTCCTGGTTTCCGGAGAAGTACCCAATGGCCACATGATCGCTTTCCAGCTTCAGGTCAGTTCCAATGAAGGCGACTGGGACATGCTATTCCATCTCTCCGCCCAGGCTCCCCTTCTTTCGACCGGCACTCTGACCGTTCTCGATGGAGTGGGCGGGGATGCCTCCGGCGGAGCAGACGCCGGGGAGACTTTCTATCTGCAGGTGGAACTGGGCAATTCGGGCTTGTCCGATGCCACGGGCCTCAGTGCCACCCTGCTCTGTTCGGATCCTGACGCCACAGTGCTCGATGCTCTCGGGGAATGTCTCCTGGTTCCCAGCGGTGGTTCTTCCCCGATTGGTGACTTCCAGTTGAGTGTGAGTTCCGGGTTCCCCGAGCCTGCGGATCTCGCCCTTCAACTGGAAATCCAGGGCGACGGAGGGTTCGCCTGCACCCTCGATTTTGGGCTTCCTGTCGGTGGCTGGTTTGATGACTTCGAAGAAGACAAGGGCTGGACCGTGGGATCGCCCGGGGACGACGCGCCAAGCGGGATCTGGACCCGGGTCGATCCCATCGGCACGAGCTATGGAGGCCACGATATTCAGCCTGAAGACGATCACTCGGCCGATGGCAGTCTTTGCTTCGTCACCGGACAGGGAAGCGTGGGGGGAAGCGCCGGAGAAAATGATGTCGATGGAGGCAAGACCACGCTCCTCAGCCCGGTCTTTGATCTGGAAGGAGCCAGCTCTGCCACCTTCAGTTACTGGCGTTGGTACACGAACGCCTGGGGCAACAATCCGTCCGAGGACTGGTGGACTGTGGAAGTAAGTTCCGATGGAAACTCCTGGCTGGCTCTCGAGCACACCCAGGACGATGCGAACAGCTGGAACTACTTCGAGTTCGAACTGGCCGATCTGGTCCCGATGACTGCTACCGTGCAGGTTCGTTTCATCGCAGACGACCAGTCTCCGGGTTCGCTGATCGAAGCGGCCGTGGATGATGTCTTCCTGAAGGTCTTCCGTTTCGATGCAACCAGCAGCGAAGAGGCTGCCAGTCCCAAGGCGCTTGCCCTGGGGTACAACTGGCCGAACCCCTTCAATCCGAATACCCGGATTTCCTTCGAGCTTCCCGCTTCGGCGGAAGTGGAACTTTCCGTCTTCGATGTTCGGGGTCGCAGGGTTGCCACGCTGATTCGCGGTGACCTGGAAGAGGGAATCCATGAAGTCGACTGGCTTGGCTGTGATGATGCGGGTCGCGAAGTGCCCAGCGGAATCTACTTCAGTCGACTGCAATCGGAGGGGCAGACTCGAAGCAGGAAGATGGTCTTGATGAAATAGTCTGTTCTATGGATCAGGCTTTGGACCCGCGCCTCTTTGGGGGTGCGGGTTTTTTCATGAGACCGTCGCGGATCAGCTTCCTGGCTCCCTCCCGATAGCTGAGTCCGGAGAGCAGCTCGCGGTTCTCAAGGAGGAAGCCCTTGACCCTCTCTGGCCTGGCATAGGAATACTCGCGAAGTGCCCAGCCGATGGCCTTTCGAATGAAGAACTCCTTTTCGCCCGCCGAGCGAAGGCAGTAGTCGAAGAGTTGGTCCTCATCCGTGTCGCTTCTGTATCGCGCCTGAAAGAGGATCGCCGTTCGTCGAATCCAGAAATCCTCATCCTCGATCCAGCGGTCCATACTTTTCCAGAGCTTCCGGTTTTCCCGAAGTGCGACGCCCACCAGACTGATGGCAATGCTGTCCACGAAATCCCACCAGGCGCCTTCGCGAATCAGTTTCTCATAAAGAGGAAGGGAGGCGGGCTGGATGAAATCACTCTTGCGAATGGCAAAGTTGATGGCGAGGTACTTTTCCTCCCGGTGGGGGAGTGACCAGAGAGAGAGAACCACTTTCTCGTAGTCCTGAAGCGAGTTGGGATGATAGTCGGCAAAAGCTTGCGCGATTTCGTCCCGCCCCTTCTTCTGCACGCCGTAAAAGGGCATCCGGGTCTTCATGTAGGCAGCCATGGGACCGGCCTTCTCAGGGTCGGCTCGCTTTTCCAGTTCCCCTTGGACGAATTGCACAAGATCTTTCATGGAAGAAGGCTAGTCGAAGCGGGCAATTCCTGCTAGGGGTTCCTCATGCCCTTGCCCGAGCTATTTATCGAAAGACTGAGTGAGATCTTCTCTGGGGAAGATCTCGCCCGGGTTCTTGACAGCTATCAGTCAGCGCGACAAACGGTCTTTCGCGCGAACCCCCGAAAGTGTCAGGGCGATGCGCTGGTCCGGGAACTGCAGTCCGCGGGGCTGCATCCTGAAGCCCTCGACTGGCCCCCTGCTGCCTATCGAGTTCCTGCAGAAGAGCGCCGCGCGCTGACCGAGACGGCCGCCTTTGCAGAAGGAAAGCTCTGGGTGCAAAATCCGTCGAGCATGATCCCTCCGCTGGTTCTCGCTGCCCGGGAGGGGGAGGAAGTTCTCGACCTGGCTGCCGCTCCCGGGAGCAAGACCCTGCAACTGGCTCAAAGCGGGGCAAGGGTGACCGCGGTGGAGAAGGTTCGAGGCCGCTTCTTTCGCCTGAAACACAACCTGAAGAACCAGGGCGAGCTGGAAGTGGAAACACGGCTGGATGACGGGATCCGCTTTGCGAAAAGGCATCCGGAGCATTTCGACCGGATCCTTCTGGACGCGCCCTGCTCAAGCGAGGGCAGATTTCACGAGAGTGAACCGGAGAGCACTCGCTACTGGAGTAACCGGAAGATTCGGGAGATGGTCTCTCTTCAGAAAAGGCTGATTCGGTCGGCCTTTCACGCGCTGAAGCCGGGAGGAGTTCTGGTTTACTCCACCTGCACCTATGCGCCGGAGGAGAACGAACTGGTTCTCCAGTACTTGCTGAAGTGGGAAAAGAACGCAGAGATCGAGAGCCTGGAGCTCCCGCTGGACTCCCGGCGACCGGGACTGCTACACTGGCGCGAACGCGAACTGGATCCACGGATCTCAAAAGCCTGCCGCATTGTCCCCGACGATTTATGGGAAGGCTTTTTTCTTGCAAGGATCCGAAAAACCAAGGACTCGGGAGAATCATGACACGTCGATTATTGCTACTTCTCTGTCTGCCTCTTCTTGCCTCGGCCACTCCCGATTTCGAAGGGATCATGGAAGAGTTCCGACCTTCTGCGGTTCTCGAGCGAAGGAAGCTTCACCGCAATCCGGAGCTTTCCCTGAGGGAGTTTGCCACGCAGGAGTTTCTGAAAGTTCGCCTGGAGAAGATCCCGGGAGTGGAATTGATCGAAGGGGATTGGGGTACTGGTCTCGTGGCAATCCTCCACGGTGGAAAGCCCGGTCCGCTGGTGGCCTGGCGCACGGACATGGATGCCCTTCCGGTCACCGAGAACACCGGTCTCGCCTTCGCCAGCACCCGAGTGGATACGCTGTCTGGTGGACGAAGCGCCGGAGTGATGCACGCCTGTGGGCACGACTTGCACATGACAATCGCTCTTGGAATGATGCGCGCACTTTCGATAGTGCGCGACGAGATGCCCGGCTCGGTGATGCTGATCTGCCAGCCTGCGGAGGAAATCGGAGCGGGTGCGTTGCAGCTTCTGGAGGCAGGTCTCTTTGAAGAAGGACGCTTGCCCAAGTGTGCCCTGGCTCTTCATGTTCATCCGACCATTCCTCTTGGAAGTGTGGGTTCCTGCCCGGGGCCTTCGTCTGCGAATGTGGATGGATTTCAGCTCACCGTAAAAGGGCGGGGAGGCCACGGAGCCTACCCTCACAAGGCCATTGACCCGGTGAGCCTGGCAGCGAAAATGGTTCTGTCCTTCGAGTCAATCGTTGCAAGAGAAGTCAGCGTGAATCATCCCTGTGTGATTTCAGTGGGGCGTATTGAAGGTGGCAGGAAGAGCAATGTGATCCCCGACGAAGTTGTCCTGGAGGCGACGGTAAGAAGCCGGGATGAGGAAACCAGAAAGGCGCTCAGCGAGATGATCGAGCGCAGGGTGATGGCACTTGCCGAGGCGGCGGGTGCACCGGAACCGGAACTGCTCTACTACTTCGGAACGGCGGCCGGCTACAACAATCCGGAACTGGTGGATCAGTGTCGCGAGGTCTTTCGGAAGGTTCTGGGCCCGGAGAGGGAGACTCTCTACGAGCCGGCCATGGGGGGCGAGGATTTTTCCTATTATGGAAAACGGGTTCCCGGTTTCCAGTTCCGGCTTGGCATTGGCAGGGATGACCGGGAGATGACCCTGCACCGCGCCGATCTGGATCCCCCGGAAGAGGCCATCGGTACGGGCATTCAGTTGGCATGTGAACTGATTTGGGATCAACTGCATCGCTAAAAAAGCGACTTCAGCACACTCCAGTTCATTGGCTCTACTGCGGGATCCGGGCAACCCTCTCCGCGCGCGCCGATCAGCACACCGCTCCAGTTGTTCGGCGGCAGGCAGGGCGAATTGCCTTGCACGGTCCAGTCACCGGAGTCGCAGAACCAGGGATCCAGATTGAGATTCCCTCCGAAGTCGACCATGGTTCCGTCGATACGGGTGCCGAGTGGATTCCAGTCGCAGGTGTCGAAGTAGATCACGCTGAAAACCCCCACGCGAACATCATTCATTCCAAAGTCGCTCTGGTTCCCCCAGATCAGACACCGTTCCAGATGCAGTTGTGACTCGATGCCATCAAACCCGCCGACATCATTGGGAGCCGAGTTCCCTGCGATAGTACATCCGACCAGCGTGGGGCTGGACTGACAGGCCGCAAGACCTCCCACCCGATCTCCGCAGTGGTTGTCGGCGATGAGGCAATCCGTGAAATCGGGAGAGGACCAGTCCATGCGCACTCCGCCGCCGGAACCGTTGACTCCGGATTGCAGGTAATAGGCTTCGTTTCCGATAATGTCGCAGGAACTGAGACTCGGGTAGGACTGGAAGATGTAGACGCCGCCCCCGTATTCGGCCGTGTTGTTTCGAATGATACAGTTCGAGATGGTGGGCGCAGAAAACTCCCGACATGCAATGCCGCCGCCAGAGCCATCGCCTGCGTGATTGTCTTCGATGATGCAGTTCTGGATCGTGGGTCTTGCTCCATAGGCAAGGTAGATTCCCGCACCGTAGCCATAGCCATTGCGGATCGTGATGCCGCGAATCAGACAGCCGGCTCCCTCATTGGTGTGAAGCCAGAAACCCCGGTGCGGCTCGGCGGGGCTGCCACCGCAGTCAATGATGCAGTTCTCCGGATTGCCGCTGGCCGACTCGATGCTGAGTAGTTTCCCGCCGAAATCCAGATCGCAGTTCATCGGTCCCGTAAAAGTGCCATCGCCAAGCAGGATGAGATCTCCGTGCCAGGTGTTCTGGATGGCCGTCTTGATGTCCGGGAAGAAGCCGCTTCCGTCAGGAAGCACCATGTAGGTAGTGGCCAGAACCGGAATGGCCAGGAAGAAGATCAGGATGAGTGCAACTTGAAATGCAGTACGCATGGACGCCTTTCTGCACGACGAAGACCTGAAAACAAGTATAGCACGCAGTAGATTCGCATTCCAGTTGCGGAGCAGTTCCCCGGTTTCTGTCGAATGGGCGAAGCGAAACGATGAAGACTCTTCGGGTGCAGGATGGAAGGAGGAGGCTCGATCGGAAACTCTGTGCCGTTTTCTTTTTATTACTGTCTAATGGGGAAGTTATGCATTCCGGCTTTCCCGCACTGTGATCTCTTGCTAGATTCCTCTTATGGATTCAAGAACCGCAGTTCAATGGAGAAGGCGCTGGCGCAGAATTCGGCTCCTTCTCTTTCCCTTGTTGATCATTACTCTCACCCTGCTCGCCCGGCATCTGGGTCTTGGGGGAGACCTGCTGGAATTTAAACTCTGGATCCTCGACCGCGGGCTACAGGGCATGCTGGTCTATGTTCTCGCCTTTGCCCTAGCCGGTGCCGCGGCTCTGCCGGGAGTTCCCTTCCCCCTGTTGGCCGGTGCTGTTTACGGACCAGTTCTCGGTTTTATTCTCGCAACGATCGGCTCTGCCCTTGCGGCTTCGATTTCCTTCCTTCTGGCAAGAACCCTGGCTCGAGATGCCGTAAGCAGGAGGCTGTCGGGGCGCGAGATTTTCCGCAGTCTGGAACGAGCCACAGAACGCAATGGTCCCCTGGTAGTGATCCTGACCCGGCTCTTTCCTGTCATTCCTTTCGCCCTTTTGAACTTCGGTTTCGGACTGACCCGACTGCGCTTTCGCACCTACCTTCTCTGGACCGTCCTCAGCATGATGCCCGGCACGGTCTTCTATGTGGTGGGCGCCGATGCGCTGACGCGAGGCCTGCAGGATGGTTTCCATTGGCGGGATTGGTGGCTTCCTGTGCTGGTAATGCTGATTCTTCTGGCTCTTCTACCCTGGGCGCGCCGTCACCTGCGCGTGTTCCGAAAGCACTCCGACTCCTGAAAGACCTTGCCGGAATTGCGATGAGTCCTTTTCTTGCAAGCCACCGAAAGGAATACCATGCCCTCCAAAGACCAGATTCTGGAAGCACTCTCCTCCGTGATGGACCCCGACTTGGGTCGCGACATCGTTTCCCTGGGATTCATCAAGAACCTGAACATGGACGGTGGAAAGGTGAGCTTCGATCTGGAGCTGACCACACCGGCCTGCCCGGTGAAAGACCAGATGAAAGAGCAGTCGGAAAACGCGGTAAGGGCGGTCGAGGGCGTGGAAAGCGTGGAGCTAACCCTGACGGCCCAGGTTCGACAGGCTCAGGGCCTGCCCGAAATGAAGCCCTTGCCCGGAGTGAAGCATCTTGTCCCCGTAGCCAGTGGCAAGGGTGGTGTGGGCAAGAGCACTGTCAGCGCTAACCTGGCGGTAGCCCTTGCAAAGAGCGGCGCAAAGGTCGGGCTGATGGATCTGGATATCTACGGGCCCAGCATCCCCACGATCATGGGAATTACAAGCCCGCCACAGATTGATGGAGAGAGGATTCATCCTCCCGAGCGGCACGGCGTGAAAGTCATGTCCATGGGCTTCTTCCTCGACGATGACCAGGCCGTCATCTGGCGTGGCCCCATGCTGGTGAAAATGATCGACGAGTTTCTCGGCAATGTCGAGTGGGGGGAACTGGACTACATGATCATCGACCTTCCACCCGGCACGGGCGACATCCAACTCAGTCTTTGCCAGAAACTTCCCCTGACCGGTGCCGTGATCGTTTCCACGCCCCAGGATGTGGCTCTCAAGGTGGCAAAGAAGGCAATCAGTCTCTTTGGCACCCTGAAAACCCCTGTGCTCGGAATGGTGGAGAACATGAGCTACCATCATTGCTCTCACTGTGGCGAGAGAGAGGAAATCTTCGGCAATTCAGGTGCAAGAGATGCAGCCGAGAAGCTGAACTTTCCTTTCCTCGGGGAACTTCCTTTGGCTACCGCCATCCGTGAGCAGTCGGATTCCGGTGTGCCGATTCTGATCAGTGAACCGGAGAGTCCCCATTCGAAGTCTTTTGAAGCGATCGCTTCCCAGGTTGCAGCTCAGGCCAGCATTCGTGCGATGGATGAGCAGTCCCTGAAGATCAGTTTCTGATATGAACGAAGAAAAGATCACGCCCACAGAGATCACTCGCTCCGGCGAACACGATGTTTCCATCACCTGGAAAGACGGAGTCACCGTGGTCTACGGGGCGCGACAACTGCGCCTGGCCTGCGCCTGCGCTTCCTGCGTGGAGGAGATGACCGGGGCAGCCCTTCTTGCCCCGGAATCAGTTCCGGAGAATGTCCATCCCCTTCAGATCACTGCAGTCGGGCGATATGCCATCCAGATCGCGTTCAGTGACGGGCATAATACCGGCATTTACAGCTTTGACCGACTGAGAGAACTCGCCGACAGACAGTGATTTCATGGCTTTCCGGGGTTCTGCGTGCTATAATTCACGGAACCCCATTTACAGGAGGAAAGCATGAAACCCCTGCGCTTCTTGCTGGGTCTTGCCCTGCTCTTTGTCTTCATCCCCGCCCATGCAGCCCCGGTTCCCCGCGCAGCACTCGCGGAACTGGGTGCTGCCACCTGGTGAACCTACTGCCCTCAAGCGTACCAGGGACTGGAAGTCATGAAGTCCCGGTACGACCGTGTCGAGTTCGATGCGGTTCGACTGATGCAGACCAGCGGCGGTCTTGGAAGTCCGGACGCTGATGACCGTTGCAACTACTATGGCATGGGCGGCATCCCCGACTGTGTCTTTGGCGGCGTGGATCATGTCGTGGGCGGTGGCACAACGACAGCCACGGGCGCTACCTACGACCCTCTGGTTCTGGGAATCCTGGATGACTCCAGTCCCATTGCGCTGAAGATCACGAACTTCAATTTCTCCGGCTCTCCTTCGGTCAGCATCCAGGTGGATGTTGTTGATGACATTGCCGACATCTCGAACACCTTTGTGCGTCTCTATGTTGTCGAGAACAATCTGGTGTATGGAAGCACTACCTACACGGATGTGCTTCGGGACATGCTTCAGGACACGGCCCTGACCGTTTCCCAGGATGGCGAAAGCCAAACTTTCACACAGGATTTTGCCGTGAATCCCGACTGGAAGCTCGACGACCTTCGCATTGTGGCCTTTGTGCAACGCGACTCTGACGGCTACATCTACCAGTCCACGACGAGTTACCCCCAGCCCGATTACTCGTTCCGGTTCTACACCCTCGGCGATCGTGTGGTGGTGGGCCAGAGTGGTTCCTGGAGCAGCGGGGACTTTGCCGTTTTCAATACGGGGACCCTGCAGGACGATTACCATATCGAGTTTGACACTTCGTCTCTTCCTGTCGGCTGGTCCGGCTGGTTTACGGACGGGGAAAACCAGTTCGCAAGCCTCGACATCACCCTTCCTCCGGGAGCTTCCGCCAGTTTCCATGTGGTACTGGATGTAGTGGACCTGGGCTTCGGCTCGGCCACCATGTCGATCACATCGGCAACAGGAGGAACGACTCGCGACTTCTCCTACACTTACCTTACGGAGGGTCTGGATGTCCTTGTCGTCGACGACGACGGTTCCGAGAGCTATGAGGACTACTTCACGGCGGCTCTGGAAACCACGGTGCGCAGCTACGGTGTCTGGGATCGCAATTCCACTCCGGTGAGTGCGGAAATCCTGTCGCACTTCGATGCAGTCATCTGGAATGTGGGCTGGGCCTTCCCGACCTTCACTCCGGAAGATCGGGAAGCTCTTACGGGTTACCTGGAATCGGGAGGTGCGCTCTTTGCTTCCGGGCAGGACATCGGCTGGGAACTCCATGACCAGGGTGGTGCTGCCTATACCTGGTATCGGGAGACTCTGCACGCTACCTATGTCGCCGATGACACGAACGACTACACCTTGCAAGGTGTAGCCGGGGACGAGATCAGCGACGGCATAGACTTGACCATCATTGGCGGTGACGGTGCGAACAACCAGCAGTACCCCAGCGACATTGATCCCTATGGCAATGGTTCGTCCGCGATCTTCACCTACAACAGCTATCGCAATGCAGCCGTCAAGGCAGACGATGGCTACCGTGTTGTGTACTTTGCCTTCGGTTACGAAGCGATCAACAACGCAACCGACCGTGCTCAGGTGATGCAGAGGATCATCAACTGGCTGATCCCCGACATGACCTCGACTCCGGATGTTCCGCTTGCTGTGAAGCTCCACCAGAATCACCCCAACCCCTTCAATCCGAAGACGGAGATTCGCTTCTCGCTCTCCGATCCTGTGGCGGCCAGCCTTGTGGTCTATGATGTCGAAGGCCGTGAGATTCGGGTGCTTCGAAACGGACAACAGGAAGCCGGTCAGCAGATCGTAAGCTGGGACGGGCGCGATGAATCCGGCCAGAGAGTCAGTTCCGGCCTCTATTTTTACCGACTGCAGACAGCAGATCGAAACGAAACTCGGAAAATGCTCCTTCTCAAGTAGGAACATGACTTTCCTTCTCCGCCTCCCCCTTTCGGGGAGGCTTTTTCATGCCCTACAGATTCTTGATTCCGCAGTCTGATTTGAGTACTTTCGAGGGGTCATCGAAACCCTTTCGGAGAGGTGAGCATGTCCGGGGAAATGAAGAAGATCCTTGTCACCGGGGCAGTGGGACAGATCGGCAGCGAGCTGATCATGGCCCTGAGAGAGAAGTATGGCGCGGAAAACGTACTGGCCACCGGGCGCAAGACTGCGCCAAGCAAGGAGCTCCTGGAGTCCGGTCCTTTCGAGTACATCGATGTGGTGGATAAGGAATCGGTCGAAGGGGTCATGGACAAGTACGGAATCGACACCATCTACCACATGGCGGCGATCCTGTCAGCTGTTGGCGAGGAGAAGCCCTGGCTCTGCTGGTCTGTGAACATGGATGGCCTGAAGAATATTCTGGACATCGGGGTGGAGCGGGAACTGACGCGCGTCTTTGTTCCCAGTTCCATCGCGGCCTTCGGCCCGGAAACGCCGCTTCTTGACACTCCGAATGACACCATTCTCAAGCCCAAGACCATGTATGGAGTGACGAAGGTGGCCGGCGAACTGCTCGCAGACTACTACTTCAAACGTTTTGGACTGGACTGTCGCGGTGTTCGCTATCCCGGCATCATCAGCCACGAGACACTTCCTGGCGGGGGCACCACGGACTATGCCGTGGCTATCTATTACGACGCGGTTCTCAAGGGAAGCTATGAGTGTTTCGTGCGCGAGGACACGGTGCTTCCTATGATGTACATGCCCGATGCCATCAAGGCGACGATCGACCTGATGGAAGCGCCTTTGGAGAATCTGGAACATCACAATGACTTCAATGTGGCTGCGATGAGTTTTTCCGTCGGGGAACTGGCGGAGAGTATTCGCAAGCACATTCCCGAGTTCAGTTGTACATATGAACCGGATTTCCGCCAGGCCATTGCCGACAGTTGGCCCGACTCGATTGATGACAGTGTTGCACGCAAGGAATGGGGCTGGAAACCCGGCTACGATCTGGATGCAATGACCGAGGACATGCTGACCGCTCTTCGCAGAAAGCACGAACAAGGACTGTTGGCGAACGCCTAGGAGGATGCGATGTTCGACAAGGTACGTGAGGAACTGAAAAACACCCTGGCCGAGATCGAGGAAGCGGGGCTTTACAAGCGCGAACGCATCATCGTCAGCGATCAGAAGGCGGAAATCCAACTGGACTCCGGTGCAGAAGTGCTGAACTTCTGCGCGAACAACTATCTGGGACTGGCAAATGATGATCGCATCATCCAGGCCGCCAAGGATGGCATGGACTCCCACGGCTTTGGTCTTTCGTCGGTGCGTTTTATTTGCGGAACCCAGGATATCCACAAGCAGCTGGAGGGGAAGATTGCCGAGTTCTTCGGTAGCGAGGATACCATTCTCTACAGTTCCTGCTTCGATGCCAATGCCGGGCTCTTTGAAGTCCTGCTGGACAAGGAAGATGCCATCATCAGCGACTCCCTGAACCACGCTTCGATTATCGATGGAGTTCGCCTCTGCAAGGCCGTGCGCTACCGCTACGCCAACAACGACATGGAAGACCTGCGCAAGCAGCTCGAACAGGCCAAAGCTGATGGTGCAAAACGCATCATGATCGCCACCGATGGCGTGTTCTCCATGGACGGCATTGTCGCGCAGGTGGACAAGGTCTGTGACCTTGCCGATGAGTTCGGTGCCATGGTCATGGTGGACGATTCCCATGCTACCGGCTTCTTTGGCGCCACAGGACGCGGGAGTGTCGAGCACTGTGAAGCTCTGGGCAGGGTCGATGTGATTACGTCCACACTGGGCAAGGCGATGGGAGGAGCTTCCGGTGGCTTCACCACCGGTCGCCAGGAAATCATCGACCTCTTGCGCCAACGCAGTCGTCCCTACCTTTTCAGCAACACGCTTGCTCCTGCCATGGTGGCCGCTGCGATGAAGACCGTGGAAATCCTCATGGAAAGCACGGAACTCAGGGACCGCACCGAGGAGAACACCAAGTACTTCCGCGAAAAGATGACGGCCGCTGGCTTTGACATCATTCCCGGCGTGCATCCCATCGTTCCCATCATGCTGGGTGATGCAAAACTCAGTCAGGACTTTGCGAACAGGATGCTTGAAGAGGGCATCTATGTGATCGGTTTCTTCTTCCCCGTGGTTCCCCGCGAACAGGCGAGGATCCGGGTGCAGATCTCCGCTGCTCACGATCGCGAGCAACTGAACAAGGCCATTGCCGCCTTCACCAAGGTGGGCCTTGAGCTGGGAGTTCTCAAACAGGGTGCCAGCGCCTAGGCAATTCGATCCCCCGGCTCCCGAAACGGAGCTGGGGTTTTTGTACCTGCCTTGGCGTAACAACTTGCGCGCCTCGCGAGAATTGACACGCTTTCCATTCTGTGATATTATCTAATAGTCCGATGGGGCCATTTTGTGCGCACAGGTCTTTCCGGGCAAACAGGATCAGACATCACGTTATGCAAACAGGAGTGTCCTTATGAAGAAAGTGCTCTTCGCCTCTCTGATGCTCGTGGCTGTCACCGCTTGGGGAGCCGTATTCACCTACGGTTTCGAAGATGGCGGGCTGCCTTTGGGCTACTATGGTAATGGCGAACCTCCAATCATCGCGGAAGTGGTTGGCGCCCCGGATCCCGTTCACTCGGGAGACTACAGCCTTCGCTGCATCGACAATGCTTCCAGTTCCACTCCGCAGGCCTACCTGATCTGGGTCCAGGGCCTGCAGGACGGGGACTCTGTCTTTGCGTCATTCTTCCGTTATGATACGACTCCGGGTGCGGCACCTTCCTGCCGCATTTGGGCGAACTGGAACGACAATCCCGATGACATTACCGGCTATAACGGATCTGCCAGCGGGCAGTCCGACTATGGTCCGGGAGAAGGCTGGGATGAGGCGAACAAAACATGGTCCGTCTCTGGTCACACCGGAATTGTGATTCACGTTCGCACCTACTCCAGTGCTGGCGACACGGTCTGGGTCGATGACATCACTGTCGACGCTCCCGATCACGCCACGGTCATTCTTCCTGAAGGCGATACCGCCACGGAGAATGCGACCTGGAGTTCATTGAAGGCGATCTTCTAGTTAGATACTGTCAAGCATCGAAGCCCCCGCTCTTGGGCGGGGGCTTTTTATTGTGCGGCTTCGTGGGCTCTCAGCACCAATTCTTGACTTCCCGGGCCACCTTGTGTAGCCCTGAGTTCTTCCGAACAGGGGCTTGAGCAATGTGGTGGCACGACAGTCACGGACTCGATGACAAGGAACTGCAGGGCAGGCTGCCCACCTGGGATATGCTTCGCAGAGTGGCTCCCTATGTCCGTGAACACCGCCTGGCCTTTGGAGTCTCCTTCCTGCTTTCCCTGGTCGCGGTTGCCATGACTCTTGGCCAGCCCCTGCTCTTCAAGCATATCATTGACGTGGATGTTCCTTCCGGCGATCTGTCTTCGCTGTTCCGCACGGCGCTGGCCTATCTCGGCCTGATGATCGGTTCCGGTCTTGCCACAATGTCTGCGACCGTCCTGCTCGGGCATGCTGGCGTAGAGGCTGTCAACGGGATCAAGCGCGATCTCTTTCGCCGCTTTCTGGATCTGGGTCTTCTCTGGCTGACGAAACTGCCGACGGGGACTCTTGTCAGTCGCATCGAATCAGATTCCCAGCGGCTTGTTGCCCTGACCAGCACGATGATGATGCGCATCCTGAGTGCGCTCGGAGTTCTGCTCGGCGCGATGACCGTTTTGGCAAGTGTGGACCTGAGGCTCTTTCTGGTGGCTGTCATGGTGGTTCCGGTCATGGTGGGGGGAACCCTGTTTCTCTTTCGTTGGATGCGCCCCCGCTTTCGGAAGGAGCGCTCTCTCTACGCAAAACTGACGGGTGTGATTGCCGAGATGGTTCCCTCTGCCCGTTTCCTTCAGGCAGCCGGTCAAGTGGGCTGGGCAGAAGAGAAGATCCGTCGGGAGAACCTGGGCTACAACCGCTTCATCATTCGTTTGGGCTACATCGAGTACGGGTTTTTTCATGGACTCGGTTTTCTGGAAGTGGTGATGACGGTCATCGCCCTTTGGATGGGAAGCCGCTGGATCGGCGAAGGCACGATCACCGTGGGTGCACTGGTTCTCTTTGCCCAGTACATCGCGCAAATCTACTGGCCCATCATTGCCCTCAGTGAGCAGTTGGCGGAGATACAGCGCGCCGGCGGTGCCGCGGATCGCATTTTTGCGGCACTGGAACGCAGCCCCGATGTCCCGTCTCCCCGGGATCCTGTTCCTGTGCCCCGTGACGCGGGAGAGATTCGATTTGAAAAGGTGGACTTTTCCTACGAGGAAGATACACCGGTTCTTCGTGACATCAGCTTCCAGTTGAAGGCCGGCGAAACTCTGGCACTGGTGGGTCCAACGGGCGGTGGAAAGAGCAGTGTCGTGAATCTGGCCTGTCGATTCATGGATCCGGATCGGGGCCGTGTGCTGTTGGATGGACAGGATCTCCGGCACTTTGACCCGATTGAACTGCGACGGCTTTTCGGCATGGTCTTTCAGGATCTGTTTCTCTTTCCCGTCAGTGTGACTGAAAACCTGCGCGCCTTTCGGGAGGATATTCCCCGCGAGCGCGTGGTAGAGGCTGCACAGACGGCAGGCCTTGATGATCTGATCTCCGGACTGGAGAAGGGATACGACACGGTCATGGTCGGGCGGGGTGAGGAACTCAGCTACGGGCAGCGCCAGTTGATGGCCTTCGCAAGAGCCTTGGCAGTGGATCCTAAGATACTGGTTCTTGATGAGGCCACCAGCAGTGTGGATCCAGGGACGGAACGAAAGATCCAGAAGACCCTGGAAACACTGACCGAGGGAAGAACGACCCTGGTGGTTGCCCACAGGCTTTCAACAATTCGAAGGGCGAACCGGATACTGGTCATTGAGGATGGACGGATTTGCGAGTCCGGACGGCATGAAGAGCTGATGGAAGCGGGAGGGCATTATGCCGACCTTGTGCGGCTCCAGACCGGGGAGGATCCGCAATGATACGCTTTGTCCTCAGCTGGCTCTTGCCCTACTGGAAACAGGTCCGCGGCCTCATGGCGGGTCTCTTCGCTTTGACCACTCTGGGAATCCTGACGCGCACGCTCTACCCGGTGATATTCAAGTTCATCATCGATGCCCTGACCGAGGACTTCAACATTGAGGTAGCGCGGAACTGGGTGCTGGCCTTGCTGGGCCTCGGCCTTCTTCGGGAGCTTACCCAGGCCGTTCTTCCTTCGACCCGGGCCTGGTTGAACTTCACGAACTCCCTGAATGTTCGCATGAAGCATGCGGCGACAATTCTGCGAAAACCTCAGGGATTCTACATGAAGTATCCCGCGGGTGATCTGGTGACCCGGCTGACCGACGACATTGACCAGTTCGAGAAGATCGGTTGGTACAGCGGCTCCGGGATCTTTCGACCCATTGAGGCGATCCTGACTCTGGTCTTTTCCCTGTCCATCATGTTTGCTCTGGACTGGCGACTGAGCCTTGCTTCGGCTCTGCCGCTTCCGATCATCGTCCGGCTTCTCGCCAAGACCGAGGGCATGCAACAGAAGCGTTACGCTGAGAGACAGAAGGCCACCAGTGAGACGGTCGAACAACTGGAGAGCAGTTTCTCCGGATCGCGCATCATCCTCGGTTTTGGAATGGAGCAGGCGCAGTCAACACTGCTCGATCGGGTTTTGCTGCGAAGAAAGCAGGCGGAAAAGCGGGTCATCAGCTTGCAGGCCATTCTGGAGGGGATTTTCTCACTGATGAATCAGGCGGGCCTGATCGTGGTTCTTTTCCTCGGTGGCTACTTCGTGGTGAAGGATCCGGAGTTCACTCTGGGAGATTTCTATGCTTTTGTGGCCTACCTCTCCGGGCTGACCATGCCGCTTTGGACGATCTCCTGGTTCTTTGTTTCTACCAATGTGACGAAGACTTCCATTGAGAGACTGCTGGAGGTGGAGAAGGAGAAAGAAAGCCCTCGCGGAGAACGATCTCTTCGCGATCGTCATCCGGTGCTTCACCTTTCGGATCTTCGTTTCCGCCACCAGAAAGACACGAAGCTTCTGGAGGGAATCTCGCTGGACCTCCGCCCCGGGGAAACCGTGGCTCTTGTGGGTTCGGTTGGATGTGGTAAGACCACGCTTCTGGAGTGCGCGATGGGGATTCAGGAGGCGGATTCAGGGACGGTGAAGCTCGCAGATCTTCCCCTGCGTGAACTGAATGACGATAGCCGGGCCCGTCATCTTGCCTATGCTCCCCAGGAGCCCCGTCTCTTTACGGGAACGGTTCGGGAGAATGTTCGCTTTGGCAGGGAGTTCCTGACAGAGGATTCCCTGGAGCGCGCCATGGCAACGGCTTCCATAGAAGGAGAGCTTTCGCCCGAGAGGAAACTGCAGCAGGGGGGCAGCGACCTGTCTGGCGGACAGAGGGGGAGGGTCAGCCTTGCCCGAGCTCTGGCAGGCGATCCAAAGGTGCTGGTTCTCGATGATGTGACAAGTGCGCTGGATGCAGCCACAGAGCGCCGTTTCTGGGACCGGATGCGTCCCCTGATCCCTGATGCAGCGGTTCTTGTTTCCACGCATCGTGATGCAACGGCCAAGCGGGCAGACCGGGTGTTATGGATAGAAGATGGAGTGATTCTGCATGAAGGCCGGCACGAGGATCTGCTACGGGATCATCGGGGCTATCAGGAACTCTTTGCGATGGATGCAGAGGCGTAATAGCAGAGCAACATTCGATTGATCAGGAAGGGAGATTAGGCATGAACATTCTACGACATAGGACACTTTTCGTGAGCCTGTTTGCATTCCTGCTGATCTGTGGAAGCGGGGCACAGGCTCTTACGGAGGTGCCTCGAGTGCAGCCCCCGGCCGGGGGCTGGGTAATCGGCATGGACTTCGGAGCCGCCACCCTCTCCTTCGACCTCTTGCCGATGGAGGCAGACCTCATGGTTGGCGGGAAGCTCGGCTACCGACTTAGCAAGAGGCTCACGCTCTATGCCGCTGCCTATGAGTCGGACTTCAAAGTCCGGGGGTTTCCCGAGTTCGACAAGGTGACCTTCGGGCATGTCGATTTCGGCGCTCGCATCCGCCTGCCCTATGGAGGAAGGCGCTGGAAGCTCTACGGTGACCTGAGTTTCTCATTCTGGAGCATGACGGATATTCTTCTCGATGGAGAGCAAAGCACCACAGACATTGTAGCCGTTCCTCACAGTGATCTTGGGGGAGGAATCGAGATCAGCCTGAGCAAGTCCTGGGTTCTGGATCTTCGCTTCAAATCAGGTTTCAGCACCTTCAAGGATGCGCCCCTGGGGAATGTTCTTCAGGCAGGAAACGGGAACCACAGCCATGCTTACCGGGACATCAATGCAGAGTCATCACGATTCAGTCTTGGAATCGTCTGGTCACCCGAGTGATGCCCTGAATCCCTAGTCCTCTTCAAGGAAGGGATAGCGGTAGTCCTTTGGTGGCAGGAAGTTTTCCTTCACCGTTCTCGGACTCACCCAGCGAAGAAGGTTCAGTGCGCTTCCCGCCTTGTCATTGGTTCCACTGGCTCGCGAACCTCCGAAGGGCTGCTGGCCGACCACGGCTCCTGTGGGCTTGTCATTGATGTAGAAGTTCCCGGCCGAATGAAGCAGCGCTTCCCGTGCTTCCAGAACCGCTTGACGATTCTTCGCAAACACTGCGCCGGTCAATGCATAAGGACTGGTCGTGTCGACCAGTTCCAGAGCCTGCTTCCACTGTCCCGTCGGATAGACATAGACCGTGAGGACGGGGCCGAAGATCTCTTCTTCCATCAACTTGAAATGGGGATCCGTGGTCTCGACCAGAGTGGGCTCGATGAAGAAGCCCCTGGAATCGTCACAGCCGCCGCCGGCCAGGATTTTCGCCTTTCTCGATCGTCGGGCGTAGTCGATATAGCTACTGATATCCCGGAAGGCCGACCGGTCAATCACCGCATTGATGAAGTTCCCGAAGTCGGCGGGATCGCCCATCTGCAGTTCTCCCATTTCGCGAAGCAGTTTCTTCTTCACGCGAGGCCAGAGGTTCTTCGGAATGTAGGCCCGGCTAGCAGCAGAACATTTTTGACCCTGGTACTCAAAGGCTCCCCGAAGGAGTCCGGTAGCCAGTTCATCGGGATCCGCGCTTGAGTGGGCGATGACAAAGTCCTTGCCTCCGGTCTCTCCGACAATGCGAGGATAGGTCTTGTACTTGGCAATGTTCTCGCCGACGGTCTTCCACATTCCCTGAAACACGGCCGTCGAGCCGGTGAAGTGAATGCCCGCAAGATCCGGGTGGTCCATGACCATGGGGCCGACCAGACTTCCGGGCCCGGGGATGAAGTTGATGACACCGTCGGGAAGTCCGGCCTCCCGGAAGAGTTCCATCAGGAACCAGCCGCTGTAAACGGCACTGGATGCGGGTTTCCAGAGAGCCACGTTGCCCATAAGTGCGGGAGCACTGGGCAGGTTGCCGGCAATGCTGGTGAAATTGAAGGGCGTAACGGCAAAGACAAATCCCTCGAGCGGGCGTTGCTCCAACTGGTTCCAGATTCCCTGGGGGCTGATGGGGGGTTGCTCCGTGTAGATCGTTTCCATGTACTTCGTGTTGAAGTTCCAGAAGTCGATCAACTCACAGGCCGCATCGATTTCCGCCTGGAAGGCGTTCTTGCTCTGCGAGAGCATGGTGGCCGCATTGAGAGTCTGCCGATGGCTGCTGGCAAGCAGGTCTGCCGCGCGACGGAAGATAGCGGCTCGATCCTGCCAGGGCATCTGGCTCCAGGTCTTACAGGCTTCTCCTGCAGCGGCCACGGCAGCGGCCACTTCCTTCTTTCCGGCCAGGTGATAGCGAGCCAGAACATGGCCATGATTGTGGGGCATGACACAGTTTGCGGTCTTGCCGGTACGGATTTCCTTGCCGCCGATCACAAGAGGAATGTCGAGAGTATTCGAAGCAAGTTCAGCAAGCTTGTCCTTCAGCTCAGCTCTTTCCGGGCTTCCGGGAGCGTAGGCCAGGATCGTTTCATTGACTGCTTCGGGGAGTTTGAAGATACCGTGCGCCATCACTGCCTCCTGTGATTGAACCACCGGCAAGTATGTAAGTCGGCGGGCGGATTTCAAGCGTTTAGAATCCTGCGGTACAACTGCTTTGCGCGCCCTCGTTCGCCACAGTTTTCCACGATGGCTTGCCCGTCAGGAAAGAGGAAGATGTGAGACTCCTCGACGGGAACTTCGAGGGCCCAGGGGCCTTTGCTGGCCTTGGGGAAGCGCTGGAGAATGCTGTTGAAATCCGGGGGGCTTGAACCGGGGGCGGGGCTGATCTGGCAACTCCTGCTACAACGCGCCGAGGCATAAAGGGTGTCCGGGTCGGAGACATCCAATGCGGGTTCTCCCGCACAGGCCGGGCAGTCTCCCCGCAACTTGTCCGTGGCGAGCTTTCCCAGTTTCCCCTTCCAGACATCAAGGGTCCACATTTCAAGGCGAAGCTTCTCCTTTTGCCCGGACAGGATCTTCAACGCTTCTGTTCCACTGAGAGCCGCTGCCGCACTGACGGCAGGGTAGAGAACCCCTTCGGTATCACAGCTTCCGCCCTCCTGGGGCTGTTCCGGGAAGAGGCATCGGAGGCAGGCGCTTTCCCCCGGAAGAACGGGCATGGAAACGGCCAGTGAGCCGATAGCTGCCGTGTAGATCCAGGGAATATTGCATCTCAACGAAATCACGTTGAGCAGAAACCTGGCAGCGAAGTTGTCACTGCCATCGAGCAGGAGGTCACATCCGTCGGCGATGTCCTCCAGAACCCCGGCTCTTGCATCGAGAATATGTGCTTCCACCGTCAGATCGTGGCGGATCTCCTTCAGTCGTGTTCGGGCAGCGGGTGCTTTTGGCAAGCCGATATCCGCTTCGGTGTAGAGCGATTGCCTTCCAAGATTGGATTTTTCCACAAGGTCCCGATCCACGAGGATCAGGGTTCCGACTCCCGCCCGCACCAGGGATTCTGCGAGAGCGCTTCCCGTTGCGCCGACACCGAGAAGGAGCACGCGGGCTCTTGTGATCTTCTCTACGCCTGTTGTGCCGATAGCAGGGAACAGAGACAGTCGATTATCTGGATCGTACATGCCAGCAGTGAAGCAGAGAGAGCGGTGTCATGCAAGGGCATGAAAGAAAAACGTCTGGTACTCATGGATCTCATGTGGGATCGTTTCGTTTGGAGGCATTGAATGGAAATCCTCGAACACGCTCTGGGCCAGACCCTCATGATCAGCGCCTTTGTCCTGGCAATGATGATGCTGGTCGAGTACCTGAATGTTCGAAGTGGTGGCTGGCTTCGCGAGCGACTGCAAAAGTCCGGATGGCAGCAGTATCTACTTGCGGCCTTTCTGGGAGCCACGCCCGGTTGTCTGGGTGCTTATACGGCTGTAGCACTCTTTGCTCACAGGAGCATGAGCCTGGGAGCCCTGATCGCGGCCATGATTGCCACCAGTGGCGATGAGGCCTTTGTGCTCTTTGCCCGCATTCCGCGTGAGGCCTTGCTTTTGACGGGCTTTCTCTTCGTTCTGGGAATTGTCACCGGGGTTCTCAGCGACCGTCTCTTGGGCGGAGTCGCCCGGCGCTGGCTCTCTCCTTGCACCGAGTTGGAGATTCACGAGCATGAGGATTCCTGCGACTGCCACCCTTGGGCGGACTTTCTGTCGAACCTGCGCCGCCCGAGTTTTCCCCGCGCATTGCTTCTGCTGGGAACCGCCCTTGTCGTTCTTGGACTTCTGACCGGTTTCCTCGGTCATGGCCACGAAGGCCACTGGAGCTGGGAGCGGATCAGTTTTCTCGTAATTGCGCTTCCCATGTTCTGGATTCTGCTTTGCGTCCCCGACCATTTTCTGGAAGAGCATCTCTGGAAACATGTGATTCGCGGCCACTTCCCGGCTCTCTTTCTCTGGACTCTGGGAACTCTTCTGGCGCTGGAGTTTTTCTTTGCAGAGCCGAATCTGGCGCTATGGGCCAGTGCAAGACCCGGGCTTCTGGCGGGCTTGGCAGCACTGCTTGGCCTTGTGCCCGAGTCGGGTCCACACCTGATCTTTGTCAATGGATATGCCGAGGGTCTCTTCCCCTTTTCGGCTTTGCTCGTTTCCTCCATCGTCCAGGACGGACATGGAATGCTTCCTCTTCTGGCTGAAAGTCGGCGTGCCTTCTTTCTGGTCAAGGGGGTAAACCTGTTCGCCGGCCTTCTGGCCGGTGCGGCGCTTCTTCTGTTTGGCGGCTAGGATGCCTTCGAAACCCAGCCCACTCGGTCTTCAGGGTCCCTTCGGGCGCAGGCTCTTTCTGACCCTGTCTCTCCTGAGCCTTGCCATTGTCAGCATTGTTGGCTGGACATCCTATTCGCGTGCGCGAGTGGCATTGCGAGATGCGGCCATGACCCATGTGGAGTCTCTTGCCGCAGAGCGCGCGATTCGTCTGGATGCCTGGTTCGAAGAGAGGCTGGCCGACATCGATCAACTGGTGGTTCTGGTCGAAGAGGTGGGCGGGCATGGCGGTGCGGATGCGTTGCAGTCTCTTTTGCATCTCCACCTGGGTCGCCAGGGTGCCTACCGCCGTGCCCTGATTCTGGATGAGCAGAACCGGATCATTGTCCATGCCGGGGACAGGGAACATGTGGAGTGCCATGCGGGAGAGCTTCCGGAAGTGAAGCATTCTCTTGCCACCGGTGAAACCGTGATGGGAAAGGTGGGCGGGGATCATGAGGATCCCATGGTCCATCTGGCCGCACCCCTGAATCTCGGCAAGGGCGCGCGCGGGGTTCTTCTCACCGTCATGCATCCGGCCGAAACTCTCTGGCCCATTCTTGCCGACACCACCGGGTTGGGCCGAACGGGAGAGACTTATCTCGTTGGCGCTGACACCCTGATGCTATCTCCCTCCCGCAACATGAACCATCCTCCGGCTCTCACTCACAAGATGCCCACGGAGGGCGTGAAAGTCTGCCTGTCCGGGAAGTCCGGCTCCCTTCTCTATAAGGGACACATCGGGGGAGAGGTTCTGGGAGGATTCTGCTGGATGCCCCGGCAGGGTTGGGCACTGATGGCTGAGATTCAGGCATCGGAGGCTTTCGAGCCCCTGAAGATCCTGGCTCGGCAAACCCTGGTTTTGGCGGCCCTGGCTCTGCTGGTCGCTCTCTTTCTGAGCGCGACACTCTCGAGTCGCCTGGCTCGCCCCGTGGAGCGTCTCTCGCTTGCCAGTGAGCGTGTAGCCTCCGGCGACCTCTCTCCGCCGGATCTTCCCGGAGGCGACGATGAGCTTGGGATGCTCTGCACCCGTTTCAATGAAATGGTAGCCGATCTGGAGCGGCACAGTCGCGAGCTTCTTCAGGCCGAGCGCCTTGCGGCCGTCGGGCGTCTTGCCGCAGGAGTCGTTCACGAAATGCGCAATCCGCTTTCAGCCCTGAAGATGAATCTCTCGGCCCTGCAAAGAAGCGAGGCACTTTCTGACATGGAGCGTGAGCAATTGGCGATCGCCATCGAGCAGGGCGGCCGACTGGAGCGCATGCTTGAGGAACTTCTCGACTACAGCCGCCCCGTTCAACTGAAACTGTCGGAGTTTCCGGTGGGAAGGCTCCTGGAAAGAGCCAGAGAGTTGTCACTTGCAGAAGCCGAAAGCCGCGGTGTGAAACTGGAATTGCAGCTTGAGGAGGAGTATTCCCTTCAGGCCGATGAGGAGATTCTGCTGCGCGCACTATTGAATCTTGTGGAAAACGCCCTGCAGTTTTCACGCGAGGGGCAGAGCGTGAGGCTGATCGCAGGGCGTGGAACTCTGGAAGTGGTCGATGAAGGCAGCGGGATGAGCGATTCGGTTCTGGAGCGGGTCTTCGATCCCTTCTTTACGACGCGGGAAGGCGGAACGGGCCTTGGAATGTGCAATGTGAAGAAATTCGTGGAGGCGCATGGAGGCAAGATCCGGATCGAAAGCAGGGAAGGCAGGGGAACTCGCGTGAGCCTTCAGTTTGCACAGGAGAAATCGTGAGCCGTCAAGAACAGTACAAGGCGCTGTTCCAGTCCCTCGACCGAATGCTTGAGGGCGAAGGGGATGAGGTTGCCCTGATGGCGACGATTGCCTCTGAACTGAAGTCCCGATTCGACTTCATGGACTGGGTGGGCTTCTATCGTGTGCAATCCAGCGAACTGAAACTGGGCCCTTTTCAGGGTGCGAGTGCCTGTCTTGGTTTTTCCATCGAAGAAGGCATCTGCGGGGAATGCGCTCGCAAGAAGCAAACACTGAATGTTCCGGATGTTCGAAAGGTGGAGCATCACATTGCCTGCAGCGAGAGTACTCGCTCGGAGTTCCTCGTGCCGATTCTCGATTCTTCTGGAGAAGTAATTGCCGTTCTGGATATCGACTCGAATCAGGAGTCAGCCTTCAGCGATATCGACGAAACGGAACTTCCGAAACTGCAGCGGTATTTTGCTGCGCCTGTCGAGTCCCGCGGGAAAGTTGCTAGCGGGCTTTGGAGCAGTCTTGCGATTGTCTTGTCCGTCGGCACCCTTCTTCGCATTCCGCTTCATTTCCCCGGGGTCAGTGAGGAGTGGTTTTTCCCGATCTTCGCGCCCTTCGCATTGTTTTTGGGTCTTGCTGCATTCTCCCTGATTCGAAGAAGCGCACCCCTGTCCTTTATCCTTCGCCTGGGCGCCGGGTTTCTGATTCCCCTGCTTGCAATTCTGACGCTGTCCCGCTGGTCGGGGGGAACTTCCGCTCTTTCCTGGACCCTCATGAACCTGCATTCCGGTTTTTTCTATTGGACTCTTTTTGCCCTTGCCTGGATGGGGCCCGACTGGAGGAGGAAGGAAGCGCGAAGTTCCTTCATTCGCTTTCAGGGCGAAATGCTCATGTACCTGGCTCTACTGATGGCCGGTTCGATGACCTTCATGGGTCTGAGTTTTTCCCTCTTTCATGTGCTGGGGATCAATCTTGATCCATGGGTGGAAAACTGGATCCAGTTCTACGGACTGCCCGCGCTGCCTCTGGCCGCCTTCTATTTTGTGGAGAGGATGAGTGGACGCAAGAAGGAAATCGCTCCCTTTCTTGCCCGTCTCTTTTCCCCTCTCTTTCTTCTGTCCACTCTTGCCTTCCTTCTTACGATTCTCTTCTCGGACAGGGATCCTTTCCATCACCGTCAGTCCCTTATTGCCTTGAATTCTGTTCTGCTTTTCGTGACGGGAATCTCGGTATATTCCCTGTCAGAAAAGTCACTTCCCCGCTTTTTTGCGCTGACGATCCGGGTGCTATTGATGGTGTCTGTTTCCCTGGCCCTGGTGGCGCTGGCTGCGGTGATCTTTCGCCTTGCGAGCTGGGGAGTGAGCCCGAACCGGATTGCGGTCCTTGGTGCCAACCTGCTGTTTCTCCTGCACCTTTCCGGCATGCTGCTGTATTCCCTGCGAGGGGGCTTTGAGGCATCCTGGGCCTGGACGGCACGCCTGCTTCCTCTTTATGCAGTCTGGTCACTGCTGGTCGCCCTTCTCTTTCCCCTGATATTCTCATGAGCTGGCGCGAACTCCTTTCCCCCTGTGAGTGGTTTTGCTAGCATTTGAGTAGGAGGAGAACCAATGCCCGATATTCTCATTGTCGATGATGACCGCGCCATTCGCCGCAGTCTGGAGCTTCACCTGAAGGGTCGGGGAATGGATGTGCGCGCTGCGGTTGATTTGGCGGATGCGGAAGCACAGTGGGAAGAAGCGACACCGGATCTCGTCATCCTTGATCTCATGCTTCCCGATGGCGAAGGCCTGGACCTTCTGGAGAGAAGGGCCGGTGATTCCGCACGGGTTGTCATGATCACCGGTCATCATGACATGGAGAAGGCCGTACGGGCCATGCAACTCGGAGCCTTCGACTATGTTCACAAGCCGGTTTCGGTTGATGAAATCGACACGGTTCTCGATCGCGCCCTGAAACAGATTCGCGAGGAACAGGGTGCGGAACTCGCAGGCCTCGTGGAAAGCGAAGGAGGAAGAAGCGGGGAGATCGTTGGGAGAAGCCGGGCCATCCTGGAGCTTCACAAGGACATCGGGAGGGCCAGTCGGGGCGGAGCCAATCTGCTTTTACTCGGAGAGAGTGGTACGGGAAAGGAACTGGTAGCTCGCGCTCTTCATCGCAACCTGTCTCCCGACCATCCCTTTGTCCCTGTTAATTGCAGCGCTCTTGTGCCGACCCTGCTTGAAAGTGAACTCTTTGGTCACGAGCGCGGGGCCTTTACGGGAGCCAGCCAGCGGCGTCTCGGACGTATGGAGTTGGCCGGCGAAGGAGTGCTCTTTCTGGATGAGATTGGCGATCTCTCTGGCGATCTGCAGGTGAAGTTGCTTCGGGTTTTGCAGGAAAAGGAGTTTGAAAGAGTGGGGGGAGCGAAGCCCCTGCCTTTCCGAGCCACGCTGCTTGCGGCTACACACCGGGATCTGGAGAAGATGGTGGAAGAGGGAGAGTTTCGGGAGGATCTCTATTTCCGGCTTCGTGTCATGGAGATCCGGATTCCTTCCCTTCGCGAACGCCGCGAGGACATTCCGCTTCTGGTGGATCACTTTCTTGCACGCTACAATCGGGAACTTCATCGCAATGTGCAGAAGCTGTCCGCAGAGACTCTCGAGCAACTTCTGCAGTGGGATTGGCCGGGCAATGTAAGAGAGCTGGAGAACCGGGTGCTTGCGGGCATCATGGCCAGTAGTGGTGAAGTTCTCGAGATGGAGATTCCCGACAAGAGTCTCAAGCCCCTGCGCGGGGACTGGGAGCGCAGCTTGCGGGATCTTGAGGCCGAGCACATCGCCCGTGTCTTGGTGAAAACCGGCTGGAACCTGGGTCGCAGTTGTGAGATTCTCGGAATCAGTCGCCCTACCCTCCGCAAGAAAATCGAGGACCATGGACTGAAAGAATCTTTCAATGGCTAGAAAGATTCTTTCAACCCCTCTTTCTTCCCTGACTTGCTGGTTCGGCTTAAATTATTGTAATACATAAGGATACGATTAATCTCTCTTCGGCACGCCCCTTGCCATTCGGAAACGTTTGAACACCCCTTTCGAAAGGAATTCTCATGAACCGTCGATTCGCTCTTCTTGCGAGCCTCCTGCTTGTGATGGCTCTCTATTTCGCCTTTGGCCCCCTTCCCTCGGTTCTCGATGCCCAGGCTGCTTCCAAGAAGTCTGAAGTGCCCGCCTGTTGTGCAGACAAGAGTGCCGGGGATTGCGCCAAGCACGCCGAAGGGTGCGAGTTCTCCTGCAAGAAGCATGGAGAGAAAGCCTGGAACTGTCCGAAGCATGCAACTGCCAAGGGTGAGAACGCCGAGTTCTCCTGCCCGAAGCACGGGGCCGCCAAGGGCGATGCCGAGGCCGGCAAGCCTTCCTGTTGGAAGCACGGTGAAAAGGCCGAGGGATGGAAGCCTTCCTGCAACAAGCACGCTTCCGGTGACACGGGAGCCCGGAAAGCCTGCTGCCCCAAGAAGGCTGCCAAAGAAGCCGAGGCAAAGACCCAGGAATGATCAAGGTCACTTCACTCTCGTCGCTGCTCCTCGTGCTGGCCCTTCCGCTTTGGGCCGCACCGGGGGATGGAAGCGTCTCGCTGCAGGTATACCTGAACGAGGCATCCGGGAGAAACCCGGGCCTGGAAGCGTCCCGACTTCGTTGGGAGGCCAGTCGGGAGCAGTCGGCGATTGTGGGGGCTTTGCCTGACCCTGTGATTCGTTTTGGTATTTTCGCAAGCAGTGTGGAAACCCGTCTGGGACCCCAGCGACAGAAGCTGGGACTGTCTCAGAAAATCCCCGGATTTGGAAAACGTAGCCTGATGCGAGAGGCCTCCGAAGCTCTGGCCCTTGCCATGCAGGAGCAGTATCGCTCCGACCTGCTGGATCTTCAGTTCCGGGTTCGCAGGCATTATCTGGAGCAGGCCTTCCTTGCCAGCGCTACTGCGATTGCAAGAGACAACCTCACCCTTCTCAAAGAGCTTCATGCCGTCAGTGAGAACCGCTACCGCACGGGGAAGCTCTCTCGTGGCGACCTTCTTCTTCTGGAACTGGACATTGCCCGTGAGACCACAAGGGTGGAGGATCTTCAGGACAGCCGGCAGGCGGAAGTCGATCACCTCTACGCCTTGCTTGGAGACTCCGACCTTCTCGACCGGGTTCCAGATACCCTGATTGAGGATCATCCCCTTCCTTCTTATTCGGAAGAAATCGGGAACCACAATCCCCGGCTTCGCAAGTTGGCAATGGAAGCCCGCTACGCCGGGGTGAAAAGTGAACTGGCCCACCGTTCCGGTCTTCCCGACTTCCAGCTTTCCCTGGACTACATCCGGCTCGATGCCCTTGAGGGAAGTTCAGATCCTGAAAACGGTCGCGATCCCATGGCCATTGGCCTTGCGATGAACCTGCCGATCGCCCGGGGTAAAATCCGTGCGGAAAAGGCGGCCGCAAGAAAGCAGGAGGCCTCTTCTGAAAAGAGGCTTCGGGACGAAGAGGCCCGCACTCTGGCTCTCATTGAAGATACAAGAGCTGCCTGGAGAGAGGCCAACCGATCCTGGAAACTCCATCAGGAATCCCTGGTACCCGTGGCCGAAGAAGTGCTTCAGCTGGAAGAACAGGCCTTTCGCACCGGCAGCGTTTCGTTTCGAGACTACCTGCAGGACCGTGCCCGCCTCCTGAACCTACGGCTCGAACTGGAGAGAAGCCGCAAGGCTCGCGCTCTTCAGGGGGCAATTCTAATGAAACTCTATGGAATGGAGAAGGAAGGATGAAGAAGATCCTGATCGCATCGGCATTTCTTCTGATGGCCATGAGCCCTGCCCTGTCGGCAGAGGAATGGACCTGCTCCATGCACCCCCAGATTCGCCAGCCCGAACCGGGACTCTGCCCACTGTGTGCCATGGACCTGATTCCGGTCAGTGGCAGTTCTTCGGAACTCGGCCCGCGTCAGTTGAAGTTGTCAGAAAGAGCGGAGGCACTGGCGGAGATCCAGACGAGTCGTGTTCGCAGGGATCAGGCTGAACGGGAGCTCCAGCTTTATGGCAAGGTGGCAGTGGATGAAACCCGCCGCTCCCGAATTGCCGCTTGGACATCCGGGCGCATTGAGAAACTTCATATCGACTTCCTTGGCGCTGAGGTCCACAAGGGAGAGCCTCTGGCTGATATCTACAGCCCGGAACTGATCTCCGCACAGGAGGAGTTGTTCCAGTCTCTTCGAAGCGGCAATGCTGATGCCGCTCGCGAGAAACTTCGCCTGCTCGGACTCGACAAAAGAGAGATCGCTTCTATTGAAGAAGCAGGTCGTCCCCGCGACGCGGTGACCATTCGTGCAAATCTTGATGGTGTGGTTCTCGAGATGCCTTCCATGGAGGGTGCCTATGTCCAGACCGGAAGTCCTCTCTTTACGGTGGCCGACCTTTCGCGCGTCTGGGTGCAACTGGAAGCCTATGAAAAGGACCTCCCCTGGATTCGTGCCGGACAGGAAGTGAGCTTCCAGACGGAGTCCTGGCCGGGAGAAGTGTTCCATGGAACGGTGGCCTTCCTCGATCCAATGCTGAACGAAACAAGCCGCACGCTTCGTCTGCGGGTGGAAGCGGACAATCCTGGAGGCAAGCTCAAGCCCGGACTCTTTGTGCGCGCCCGCCTGCTGGCTCCCTTTGGAGATTCCCATAGCCTGCTGATTCCCGCATCGGCACCGCTTCTCACGGGTCGCCGTGCCGTCGTCTATGTGTCCAAGGGGCAGGGGCTTTATGAGGGCCGCGAAGTGGAACTGGGTCCCCGTGCGGGGGATCACTATGTCGTGCTCTCCGGCCTATCCGAAGGCGAGAAGGTGGTCACGCGAGGCAATTTCAAGATCGATTCTTCCCTGCAAATTCTTGCCAAGCCCTCCATGATGAGCATGGATGAAAAGCAAACCCCGGCCGCCTTTCTTCAGAGCCTCGATCCGCTCTATGAGTCCTATTTCAAGGTTGCAGAATCTTTGTCACTGGATCGGGTTCCCGATCTTTCAGAATTGAAACAGAGCCTGTCGGAAATCACGACGGACTTCCTCGGCGATCATCAGAAGAAAGAATGGGATAGCCTTTCCTCCCGACTTGAGAGTGCACTTGAGGAAATGGGCAAGACGAAAGATCTCGGCGACTCACGCAGCCGTTTCGAGCCTCTGTCCTATGCGATGATCGACCTGGCGGTAACTCTGGGTGGCAGTGGCAATGTTCCGGTCTACGAGTTCCACTGCCCCATGGCCTTCGACTGGAAGGGCAGTGACTGGTTGCAGGGTCGCGATGGTGTCGAGAACCCCTACTTCGGATCACAGATGTATCGTTGTGGCAGCAGGACCACGGTTCATGTTGAAGGAGCAAAGTAGATGGAAGGTCGCGGTCTCTACGGATCGATTCTCTCCCTTGCCCTGAAGAACCGCTTTCTGGTTTTTCTGGCTGTGCTTCTGCTCACCCTTTGGGGATTGTCCGTTTCGCCCTTTGGAAGTGGAAGTTCTCTTCTGCCCGGCAATCCGGTTCCGGTCGATGCCATTCCCGATCTTAGCGAAAACCAGCAGATCGTTTTCAGCGAGTGGCCGGGACGCAGCCCCCGCGACGTGGAAGACCAGATTTCCTATCCGCTGACAGTCTCCCTGATGGGAATGCCCGGAGTCCGCACGGTCCGCAGCTACTCGATGACCGGTTTTTCGACACTCTATGTCATCTTCGAAGAGGGCGTGGATTTCTACTGGGCGAGGAGCCGGGTTCTCGAGAAGCTGGCTAGCCTTCCCGCTGGCAGTTTACCCGAAGGAGTGTCGCCGACTCTGGGTCCGGATGCTACGGCTCTGGGCCAGATATTCTGGTACACGCTGGAGGGCCGTGATGCGGAGGGCCAGCCTGTCGGCGGCTGGGATCCCGATGAGCTGAGAAGCGTGCAGGACTATCAGGTTCGCTATGCGCTTCTTTCGGCCGATGGCGTAGCGGAAGTCGCCAGCGTGGGTGGCTATGTCCGGGAGTACCAGGTGGATGTGGACCCGGAAGCCCTGCGCGCCTGGGATGTGAGTCTCGAGGAGGTGGCCCGTGCGATTCGCCAGTCCAATCGGGACGTGGGTGCGCGAACTCTGGAGGTCAATTCTGTTGAGTACCTGGTTCGGGGACTGGGGCGAATCGACAGCCTGAACGATTTGGAACACACGGTCGTAAAGGCCCGCGAGGGAAGCCCGGTCTTGTTGAGAGATCTGGCCAGCCTCACCCTTGGTCCGGCTGGCCGCCGGGGAGTTCTGGATCGGGATGGCGTCGAGGCTGTCGGGGGTGTCGTGGTGGTTCGCTTCGGAGAGAATCCCCTCGAAGCGATTCAAAACGTGAAAGAACGGATTGCGGAAATTTCCGCCGGGCTTCCCGAAAAAAATCTCGACGATGGCCGGGTGAGCAAACTTCACATCGTGCCTTTTTACGACCGCACGCAGTTGATCGAGGAAACTCTGGGAACTTTGGAAAGTGCGCTGGAAGAAGAAGTCCTTGTGACTCTTCTCGTGGTTCTGGTGCTTCTTGCTCATTTGGGAAGCAGTCTTCTGGTGGCGGCGCTTCTGCCGCTGGCCGTTCTTATGAGTTTCATCGGCATGAAGCTCTTTGCTGTGGATGCGAACATCGTGGCGCTCTCCGGCATTGCCATCGCCATCGGAACGATGGTCGACATGGGCATTGTGGTCAGCGAAAACATCCTTCGCCGGGTGCGGGAAGCCGGGGAAAGTTCTCTGGAACTGATTCTCGATGCCAGTCGTGAAGTGGGATCCGCTGTTCTGACGGCCGTTTCGACCACCGTCATCAGTTTCCTGCCGGTTTTTGCGCTGCAGGATGCAGAAGGCAAGCTCTTTCGCCCTCTGGCTTTCACGAAGACCTTTGCCCTGCTGGCCGCCGCCATTCTTGCTCTTCTGTTTCTTCCTCCCTTCCTTTCCTTTCTCCACGGACGCGTCCGGTCCTCGAATACGACTTCTGCGATTTCCCGATATGCGAGATATCTTCTCCTGATTCTTGCGGCCGGCTTTCTTGCCGGAACCTGGCTTCCTCTGGGCGTGGAACGTGGCCTCCTCCTGAACCTCCTCTTTGTAGTGCTTCTGGTGGGCGGCATTCTCTCTCTGTTTACCGTCATTCGGAAGCGTTACAAGAGAACCCTGCGCTGGTGTCTGGATCACAAGGTGCTATTCCTTACCCTGCCCCTACTGATTCTTGCACTCGGACTGTTTTCCTGGAGAAGCCTGGGGCGGGAGTTCATGCCGCCGCTCGATGAAGGTTCCTTTCTCTATATGCCGACCACCATGCCCCACGCTTCCCTGGGGGAAACGCTGGACATTCTGCAAAAACAGGATCTCTCCATGTCCATGATCCCTGAGCTGGAGACGGTGGTGGGGAAGATCGGCCGCGCGGAAACGGCCCTCGACCCTGCGCCCCTGTCCATGGTGGAAACGGTGATCCAGTATCACCCCGAGTTCCTTCAGGATGAAAAGGGGCGGCGCCTTCGTTTTGCCCATGATCGAAAAGAGCGCGATCTCTTTCGAAATGTGGAGGGGGGCTCTCTTCTGGCGCCTGACGGGGAACCCTACACAGTGCAGGGGCGATTCAAACGAGATGAAGAGGGCCGACTGGTACCGGATCGTCGCGGGCGCCCCTTTCGCCTGTGGAGACCGGAACTGGATCCCGCTCTCAATTCGGGACGCAAGGCCTGGACGGGGATTCAGGAACCCGATGACATCTGGTCGGAGGTTCTTGTCGCTACAGAGATCCCCGGATCCACTTCTGCCCCGAAGCTTCAGCCCATCCAGACCCGCCTCGTGATGCTGCAAAGCGGAATGCGGGCGCCGCTGGGGATCAAGATCCAGGGACCGGATCTGGAAAGCATGGAGTCTTTTGCCCTTTCCGCCGAAGAGGTGCTGAGAACATCGTCCGCAGTCAATGCGGCCACGGTGAATGCGGATCGGGTGGTCGGCAAGCCCTACCTGGAGATTCATCTCCTTCGCGAAGACATGGCTCGCTATGGCTTGAGCGTTGCTCGCGTTCAGGACACGATCGAGATCGCTCTCGGCGGGCGTCCCCTGACACGCACGCTGGAAGGGCGGGAGAGCTATCCGGTTCGACTGCGCTACGCAAGGGAAAGACGGGACAGCTTCGAAGCGATTGGCGACCTGCTCGTTGACACTCCCTCCGGGGCGAGAATCCCTCTTGCACAGATTTCGGATATCCAGTACCGGCGCGGGCCGCAGGTGATCAAGAGTGAGGACGGCTTTCTGGTTTCCTATCTTCTCTTTTCCGGGCGAAAAGGTCTGAGCGAAGTGGAAGTGGTAGAAGAATGTCGCGACCTTCTGGAGTCGAAAATTGCTGACGGCAGTCTCCCGCTTCCTGCAGGCGTTCATTACCGTTTTGCCGGAACCTATGAAAACCAGTTGCGCGCTTCGGCCCGACTCAGGCTTCTGGTTCCCCTGTCCCTCGTGCTGATCTTTGCCCTGCTCTACCTGCAGTTCCGTTCGGTGGCAGTGGCACTGATGGTCTTCTCGGGAGTCGCCGTGGCCTGGTCCGGAGGCTTCCTGATGCTGGGCTTTTACGGACTCGAGTTCCTGCCGGACTTTCTCCGGGACATGCTGCACCTGCGAACAGTGAACCTGAGTGTCGCCGTCTGGGTCGGCTTTTTGGCTCTCTTCGGCATTGCCACGGACGATGGCGTTCTCATGGCCACCTATCTTCGCCAAGGCTTTCAATCAAGACAGGCCGAAAACCGGGAAGAGGTTCGCAAGCGGGTGATTGAGGGAGCCAGCCTTCGGGTTCGCCCAGCCCTGATGACCACGGCCACGACCCTGATTGCCCTGCTTCCCATCCTCAGTTCGACAGGTCGTGGCTCGGACATCATGATTCCCATGGCCATTCCCGTCTTCGGGGGAATGGTCGTGGCTCTGGCAACTCTCTTTATGGTTCCGGTTCTCTACAGCCTGCGGGAAGAGAAACGGCTGTCCCGCTAGGGCTTGCGCCGCCCTGTTTTTCCCTTGATGTTATGTGCTATAATTGTCATGCAGGGACTCCTCCGTGGCGAGACGGGCTCGTCATGGTTCCCCTCGGGCACATCCCATGGATCGCGGTTTCTTTTCCGCTTCCTTTGCTGTACCCGCACATTCCCTGCACCTAGAGGACATCATGCGGACGGCTCTGCTTCTCATCCTGCTTCCAGTCCTGGCTCTCGGGATCGCCCTTTCTCCGGAGGGGTCGAGGGTCGAGCTTGTCGACCAGAATGATCACTCCCTGCTTTTTCGCGTGGACCTTGGAGAATTGCAGGCCGAGGAAGT
>JASMLU010000004.1 GCA_030748535.1 Candidatus Krumholzibacteriia bacterium | reverse complement strand
GAAAGAAGGTATCTGCAGAGGTCTCCATGCCCGGAGGAAGGCAAAGAGGGAGCCAGGAACAATTTCCCGGCCAGAACCAGCAGATTTGACCCGACCATTCTGATCTGATATAATCAGCGGGTCTGGAGTTTTACTTCTCCAGTCCTGCGAAGTCAACCGTGCCCCCGTCCTTTGGGCGGGGGCATTTCTCCGCTATTCTCTCTCCAGAGAACCCCGTTTTCGCAAAAAAAGGGACTCTTCTTCGAAAGTCCTTGACCCGCCCCTATCTGGTAGTTTAGACATGGGCTTACCCCAAGATCTTGTGTGGCGGCGAAACGCCAAGTGTTTTACCCGCAAGTGCTTAGGGGACTCGACGGAGTCCCTCTTTTTGACCCTTGGACGCAAAGAAATATCGGATTTATTGCGACATAACAGAGAGACATTTCGATGGAAACCTCTCCCACATCGCCAAGAAAGAAGGCCGAAATGGCGACCACTGACAGCCGTGCTCTTCCCGAAGAATCCTTGACCCGCCAGAACCCGACGAATTCCTCAGAACCGGTCTCCTCCTTTTCGATTCCCCTGCACTTCTCTCGCCCCGAGGTTCATCCCTTTGATGACCTGAAGTGGGAGCGCAGGGAGGCGCAGATCACCGACGAAAACAATGAGGTGATTTTCGAACAGAAGGATGTCGAGGTTCCGGCTGCCTGGTCCATGCTGGCCACAAAGGTGGTCGTGTCGAAGTATTTCTACGGGGAGAACGGGACGCCGGAGCGTGAGTACTCCGTGCGGCAGTTGATCCATCGGGTTGCCCGCACGCTTGCCGACTGGGGTCGTGAAGACGGCTATTTCAACACGGAACAGGACGCAGAGAATTTCTACCGGGAGATGGTCTGGCTGACGGTTCACCAGTACGGTGCCTATAACAGCCCGGTCTGGTTCAATCTGGGCCTCTTTCATGTCTACGGAATCGAGGGCAGTCCCTCCGGTTTCCATTTTGATCCGGAGAGCCGCCGGGTGGTCCGCTCCGAGAAGAGTTACGTGACGCCCCAGCTCTCAGCCTGTTTCATTCAGGCAGTCGACGACAACATGGAAGACATTATGCGCCTTGCGACCAGCGAGGCCATGCTCTTCAAGTACGGCTCCGGAACGGGTACCGACCTTTCCACGATCCGCAGTTCCCGGGAGAAGCTCTCCGGCGGAGGGACCCCCAGTGGCCCTCTTTCCTTTATGCGGGTCTACGACCAGATCGCTGCTGTCGTCAAGAGTGGCGGGAAAACGCGTCGCGCTGCGAAGATGCAGAGCCTGCGTATTGACCATCCCGATGTCCTCGACTTCATCAATGCAAAACGGAATGAGGAGGAGAAGGCCTGGGCACTGATTGAGCAAGGCTATGATGGGAATTTCAACGGGGATGCCTACTCCTCGGTGATGTTCCAGAACTCCAATTTCTCGGTTCGATGCACGGAGGAGTTTTTCCGTGCCGTTGAGGAAGACAGTGTCCAGCAGCTTCGCGCCGTGACGACGGGCGAGGTGGTGGGGCGCCACAAGGCTCGCGAGATCTTGCGGATGATTGCCGAAGGCACTCACATTTGCGGCGATCCGGGACTTCAGTATCACTCGACGATCAATGACTGGAACACCTGTCCGAACAGCGGAACCATCAATGCCAGCAATCCCTGCAGCGAGTACATGTTCATCGACAACTCTGCCTGCAATCTGGCCAGCCTGAACCTGATGAAGTTCCGCGACGGGCAGGGCCGGTTCGATGTGGAGGGTTTCCGACACGCGACCCGGCTCTTTATCCTGGCCCAGGACATTATCGTCGACCGTGCGAATTACCCGGTCAAGAACATTGCCCTCAACAGCCATCTCTTCCGCCCCCTGGGTCTCGGCTATGCCAATCTCGGAACCCTGATCATGAGCAAGGGTCTGCCCTATGACAGCGATGAGGGTCGCTCCTTTGCCTCGGCCGTGACCGCCCTGATGGGGGGAGAGGCTTACGCGACCAGTGCGGAGCTGGCTTCCGTGAAGGAACCTTTTGCGGGCTTTGAGGTGAACCGGGAACCCATGCTGGAAGTGATGGAGAAGCACCGCTCCTGCATCGATGACATTTCGCAGGGCTTTGTGGAAGGCTCTCTTCTCAAGGCGGCCAGGGAGAGCTGGGATCGGGCCATTTCTCTCGGGCAGGAGCACGGCTATCGCAATTCCCAGACCACGCTGCTTGCCCCCACCGGTACCATTGGCTTCATGATGGACTGTGATACCACGGGGGTCGAGCCGGACATTGCCCTGGTCAAGTACAAGCTCCTTGCCGGTGGCGGGCTTCTGAAAATCGTCAACCGGACCGTTCCCCAGGCACTACAGGTTCTGGGATACAGTCCTTCGGCGACGCAGGCCATCGTGGACTACATCAATGAGAACGACACCATCGAGGGCGCACCCTATCTCAAGGACGAGCATCTGCCGGTCTTTGATTGCGCTTTCAAGCCGGCCAAGGGAGTGCGTTCCATCCACTACATGGCGCACCTGAAGATGATGTCCGCAGCACAGCCTTTCCTCAGCGGAGCTATTTCCAAGACCGTGAATGTTCCCAATGAGATCACGGTGGATGAACTGATGGAAGTTTACCTGCAGGGCTGGAAGCTGGGGCTGAAGGCGGTGGCTGTCTATCGGGACGGCTCCAAGCGCAGTCAGCCCTTGAACACCAGTCAGGAGGAGAAGAAAGGCGATCCGCAGACAGCGCCCGCCCCGGAGGTTCAGGTCATTGCGCCTGCCCGCACACGCCTGCCCGACACGAGAAAGAGCGTGACCCACAAGTTCAATATCCAGGGTCACGAGGGCTATCTGACCGTTGGGCAGTATGACAACGGTGAGCCCGGGGAACTCTTTATCACCATGGCCAAGGAAGGGAGCACCATTGGTGGGCTGATGGACACGATCGGCACCTCGGTGTCCCTGGGCCTGCAGTACGGAGTGCCCCTGAAGGTTCTCGTGGACAAGTTCGTCCACAGCCGTTTCGAGCCGAGTGGCTTCACGCAGAATCCGGACATCCCCATGGCCAAGAGTCTTGTGGACTACATTTTCCGCTGGCTGGGACAGCAGTTCGTGGACGGTTTCGCCGGAGGCGTGGTCTCGGTCAGTGAAACGTCCTCCAGCCCTGAAGAGGAGCCCAATGCCTCTTCTGCAGCGGCGACGGCAAGCCCCTCGCCCGCCCCCGCAGACCGTTCCCTGCGGGCAGACGGACTCGACGGGCAGTTTGCCCGCTTCCAGGAGGATGCTCCCAGCTGTGATGTCTGTGGATCGATCACGGTGAGAAACGGAAACTGCTACCGATGCTACAACTGCGGCAACTCGATGGGCTGTTCCTGATCGCTAGGGAACCGGTTTCACCTTGATTCCGCGGACCCTGCCGTCTTGTACTTCGACAATCCCCCGGATCACATCGATCTTCTCGATGTCCCGGGGGTCTGTCGTATGGGTCGGTTCCTCTTTCCAGCCCAGATGCCAGGTGCTTCGAACCCGATCATCCGTGATCATCGAACTGCGGTGAAGCAGCCCCGTGCTACCGGCTCTTTCTGCAGTAGGGAAAAGCAGGGAGAGGGAGTCTTCGGGCATGCCGGGGTGGACAAGAAGAAGCTTTTCCTCAAACTCCCATCGGGTCTGCCGGCTCGGGACGCCGACATTGCTGACATGGATTCCACTGCAGGCTCCAAGCAGGAGAAGGGGAATCAGGAGGATGGGCCGTTTCATGTTTCCCTCACAGGGATCAGGGAGATTCCCGAGGATATCCTGCACTGGCCGAAAGTCCAGCAGGATTTCCTGTCCTTTCCGATTCAGCCCTTTGGCAGACCGGCCGCAAAACATCCCTCAAGTTTTCTTCATTCCCGCCGATGACCGTCCTGTCGGGAGCACCTCTCGGCAAAGTCGCGATTCCCCACTTGCGACCCCCCAAGGGCCCGGCTTGCCGGGTCCTTCTTTTTAGGAGCCTGTATGAGAGCAAAACCCTGGACCTGTCTCTGGAAGGGCAGAATGCCGTCGGGGAGTCTCGGGATTCACTACGAGGAGGAGAGCCGGGAGCTTCCCCCGGAACTTCTCCGGGAAGCGTCGGCCCATTGGGAAAGCCTCCAGGGAGGCGGACAAGTTCTCTTCGACGGAGCCCTTTCACACCTTCTGTCCCATTCATCCGACAAGGGGACACTATCCCTCAAGCTCGGTCGCAGCTCCTACAAACTCTGGATGCACAGTAGCGGAAGGCAGCAGGAAATAGAGGAGCGCTTCGGAAGGGGGACGCCCAGCCGCCCTCTGGCGCTCTGTGTGGCTCTTATTGACTCCGAAGGGAAGCTCCTCCTTCAGCGTCGCAGTCAGCAGGTCGCGGAAGGGGCAGGCCTCCTGCATGTGCCCGGCGGACACCTGGATCCGGATCTTCATCGGCAAGGGGGCATCCCCTGTCCGGAAACTGCCATGAAGGCGGAGCTTCGGGAGGAACTGGGACTGGAGGATCTCTTCGGCGGAGAATTGCTTGCGCTGATCGAGAATCTGGAAAACGGGAAGCCGGAGCTTCTCTATCGTTTTCACACAAGTCTCGACTTTCAGTCACTTCTTGAGCGTGCAGCAAGGGCCCGGGATCGCTTCGAGTACGATTCCCTTCACTTCTGGCGGCCCGGTGAAAAGCTGCCTCCCGGGGAGATCGCAGTTCCCTGTCGCGCCCTGCTTGAGCGCATCTCGGAAGTCTAGACCGAGACGGCGCGATCGAGGTCCAGAGCCTTGGAGATGATCTCGTAGACATTACTGGAAAGCTTGTCCGTGGCGAGGATCCTCTCCATCTGCTGGCGCATCTTGCCCTGCCTGTCGGAATCGAAACGCTTCCAACGGTTGAAGGTTGCAGACAGACGAGCAGCGACCTGGGGGTTCAGGGCATTCAGTTCGATAATCCTGTCCGCGATGAACTCGTAGCCGCCCCCGTCCTCACTATGGAAGCAGAGCGGGTTGTTGAAGGCAAAGGAATTCAAAAGGGCGCGCACCCGGTTCGGATTCCGAAGATCGAAATCCTCGTGCCCGGTGAGTTTCTTCACAGAAGCCAGGGTGTCGGAACGGGAGACCATGGCCTGCAGGGAAAACCACTTGTCCATAACCAGTGCATCCTTCTTCCACTTCTTCTCGAAGTGATCCAGTACTTCCTCACTCTGGGGAGCTTCATTGAAAACAAGGGAAGCCAGGGCAGAGAAGGAGTCGGTCATGTTGTCGGCTTCCCGATACTGGCGGAGAGCCAATTTCTGAACACTGCCTTCCTTGAGAGTCATGAGGTAGGCAAGGGAGAGATTGCGCAGGGCGCGACGGCCCATGGATCGGGGATCCAGCGAGTATGATCCGTTTCTGCGATTGGATTCATAGGCTTTCATGAATCCTTCCCGGAGGGATTGTGCAAGAGAGCGCTGAAGGTGCTTGCGAGCCTCATGGATGGCCACCGGGTCAATCACTTCCACTCTCTCTGCCAGGAGATTCTGGGAAGGAAGGTACAGGGCTTGGGCGGCAAGGGCCGGATCCAGATCGGGATTCTCGAGAACGCCCTCGAAGGCGCCCTGAATCGAGGGATCCGAACTCATTTTCCGCCCTGCCCGATGGTCTTCGATTCCCCGCAAAAGAACGCCCATGGCCAGTTGCTGTCCGGCTTCCCAGCGGTTGAAGCTGTCGCTGTCGTGGCTCATGAGGAAGGCCAGTTCGCCGGGATCCAGATCCGATTCCAGATAGACAGGTGCAGAGAAGCCACGCATAAGAGAGGGAACCGGCTCTTCGTCAAGATCAAGAAAGCGGAAGCTCTGCCTGGCCTCCTGAAGCTCCAGCACTCGATGCGTCCCCGAAGACTTGTCCTCGCCTTCCAGTCGCAGGGGAATCTCCTTGCCGCTGGAGTCCAGCAGCCCCATGGCTACGGGAATGTGCATGGGTTTCTTGTCGCTTTGTCCGGGCGTGTCGGGAATGCACTGCGAAAGGGTTAGCGTGAAGCTGCGGCTCTCCTCATCCCAACTGCGTTCTGCGCGGACAGTCGGAGTCCCGGCCTGCTCGTACCAGAGTGAAAACTGGCTGAGGTCCCGGCCATTGGCGTCTGCCATGGCTGCGAGAAAGTCATCGGTACTCACGGCCTGCCCGTCGTGTCGATCAAAGTAGAGATCCATTCCCTTTCGGAAACCATCCCGCCCGAGAAGGGTCTGGTACATGCGAATCACTTCGCTGCCCTTCTCATAAACCGTCGTCGTGTAGAAATTGTTCATCTCGATATAGCTCTGGGGCCGGATCGGATGAGCCATGGGGCCGGCATCTTCGGGGAACTGGTGGCTGCGAAGGGTTTGAACGCTGGAGATTCGCTCCACCGCCCGGCTGTTGAGATCCGCCGTGAACTCCTGATCGCGGAAGACGGTCAGGCCTTCCTTCAGGCTCAGGTGAAACCAGCTGGAAACCGTCACGCGGTTGCCCGTCCAGTTATGAAAATACTCGTGCCCGATCACGGCTTCCACATTGATGAAGTCCGCATCCGTGGCAGTTTCCGGGTGTGCGAGAACATACTTCGTATTGAAAATGTTCAGGCTCTTGTTTTCCATCGCACCCATGTTGAAGTCACTCACGGCCACGATGTTGAAGATGTCCAGATCGTATTCCAGTCCCCAGCGTTCCTCATCCCAGCGCATGGACTTGATGAGCGAATCCATGGCATGGGCGCTGCGGTCCAGATCTTCTTCCCGAACCCAGATCTTCAGGCTAACTTCCCGCCCGCTCATGGTAGTGAAACTGTCCTCCCGGCAGACCAGTTGCCCGGCCACCAGGGCAAAGAGATAGCTGGGCTTGGGGAAGGGATCCTGCCAGACGGCAAAGTGCCTTCCTCCTTCAAGCTTCCCTTCCTCCATCAGGTTTCCATTGGAGAGAAGCACCGGGTACTTCGATTCTTCGGCTTCCACGCGTACCGTGTAGCGCGCCATGATATCGGGGCGATCGAGGAACCAGGTGATTTTCCGGAACCCTTCCGCTTCGCACTGGGTGCTGTAATTCCCTCCGGACTTGTAGAGGCCATCAAGGCTCGTGTTCTTTTCGGGGTGGATGCGTACTTCCGTTTCCAGAAGAAACTCATCGGGCACGGAATCCAGAGTGAGGGTTCCGTCTCCGATCTCGATCTCCCGTCGCTCTTCCCCATCGACGCGGAGAGAGAGAAGCTCCAGATCCCGCCCCTGAAGACGCAGGGGCTTCCCGGCGGAGTCCGTATCCGGATTTCTGCGGACGCTCATCCGGCTCTTGACCAGACTCCCCTCTTCATTCAGTTGAAAGTCGAGAGAGACCTCATCGATCAGAAAGTCGGTGGGCCGATAGTCGCTGAGGTATTTTGTGTCGGGTTGTTTCTGGCTCATCCTGCATCCTTGTGTCTGGAAATAACGAGAAGGTTCCGCTCTATTGAATTGGTACCGGGTAGCTTTCGAGTCGAAGGAGCTTGCGTTTTCTGTCGAGTCCGCCGCTGAATCCGCCCAAGCGTTCTCCCGCGGCGAGAACCCGGTGGCAGGGAATCAGGATCGGAATGGGATTGGCCGCCATGACATTTCCCACCGCCCGTGCGGCTCCGGGACTGCCGACCTTCACTGCCAGTTGCCCGTAGCTGACTACCTTGCCGGAAGGCACCTTGCAGAGGGCGAGAAGCACCCTGCGGGAGAAGTCCGCTTGACCGGACAGATCCAGTGGGGGAAGCTTGCCCGGCTTCTCCCCGAGGAAGTAGCGGTCCAGCCAGGAGCGGCTTCTGCTGAGGTGCTTTTCTGCGGGCGTCGGGGAGAGAAAGTTGGCGGGAGAGTAGTCGGCTCTCAGACTTCGTGCCCGGTGCTGATTCCACTCCAGTCGGTGAAGACCGCGCTCACTGGCGAGAAGGGTCAATCGACCCAGAGGGCTATCCATGTCTGTCCAGCGCATAGGACTCCTTCGGAAAGCAGTCTAGACAAAGCAGGAAGAGGAAGCAAGTGAGAGTTCAGGTCTATACGGATTTTGATGGAACAGTGAGCGAAAAGGACACGCTGGTCCATCTGCTGGACAAGTACCACGGGGCCGGATGGCTCGAGATTGAGCGTCGGGTGGAGGACGGAAGCCTCAGCGAAATGGAGGGGCTTCAAGAGGAAATCGCCCTTCTCGATCTGCCCTTTCAGACGGCGCTCGAATCGGTACTGGAGGAGGTGGCGCTGGATTCCGCTTTTGTGAAATTCGCTCACTATTGCAAAGAACGGGACTGGCCTCTCGGGATTCTCTCCGGCGGACTGAGGCCCCTGATCCTGCCCATGCTGGAGAAGGCCGGGATTCCGGAACTTCCTCTTCATTGCAATGATCTGGGCTTCCTGGAAGACGGACGCTGGAAGGTCCTTCCCGCAGAAAGTCCCCGCATTCGCGGCCTTTGCAACCACTGCAAAAGCTGGTGGCTACAAGAGTCCCGGCTTCCCCTCATCTACATTGGCGATGGAACTACGGACCGTTGTCCGGCAGAGCGTGCGGATCTTCTCTTCGCCAAGGGAGGTCTTGCAAGGTGGTGCGAAGAGGAGGGGCTGGAGCATGTTCCCTTCGAAACCTTCGACGACATTCTGCTGTGGCTGGACAGTCTGGCGGGAGAAACCTGGCTGGATACCCTGACCGCTCCCTAGTCGAAGCGACTGACGATCACTCCATGGAAGCGCTCCACGCGCTGGAGGTAGTCTGCAAGAGGAACCTGGACCACTCGCCCTCCCTCGTAATGGCCTGACAGGGAGCGGGAAGCTGCGTGAACGAGGCAGGGTGTTTTGTCTTCAAGAATCACGATCCCGATATGCCCGATGACAAGACCGTAGTCCTCCCGGAGTTTGGCGGCGCTCTCGTGTGCGGGGTTCAGGGTCAGCCAGAGCAGGTCGCCTTCCTGCAGATCCTCCGCGAGCAGATTCTCCTCGGGAACATAAAAGAAACTCCCGGCCGGATAACGGGAAGAACCGACACTGTCTCTTCGCGCACCCTGCAAGCCGGAAGAGATGTCGTTTCCCCAGTGCCCTGAACGAATCATGTCGAGGGAGTAGTCCAGATGGCTGGAATGCTCGTAGTTTGCGCGTCCTTCCTTGTCGAGAATGGAGTCCTCGGGGGCTCCGGCAAAGCGGCTGCCAAGGGCAATTTTCAGTGCATCTTCCGAGTTGCGGGCCTGAGCAAGTTCGCAAACCCGATAACTCAGGCTCACACAATCCACTCTGCTGTCCTGCACGAGCAGCCCCCGGGACACATAGCCGCCTTCTGCGAGGCCAAAGAGGTAGCGGGGTTTTTCTGCTTCCGCAAAGCGCCGTGCCCAGAGCCCGATGCGCTCCGCCCTGTCTAGAGACTGCTCCTGCAAGAGAAGGGAGTCCATTTGAGCCGGCGGATAGAGAGTGTCCGTGTTGAGATCGCGGCAGGTGCCCCAGAGCGTAGACGAAAGAAGCTGGAACACGGGAATCAGGATGCTTGCAAGAAGGACGAGTTTCATTTGAGGAGCCTAGGGTCTTTGGCTCCATTGGTCAATGTCCTTGAAGCAAGTTGCCGGGAGGGCTACCTTTTCCAGACCAAAGGAGTGTCATGTCTCTGGAGAAGATCCGTTCGAAAGTCACCGATGGCAAAAGGCTCGATGCGAGCGAGGCTTTGGAGCTTTACCGCAGTGAAGATCTCTATGCGCTTGCAGAGATGGCCGATCAGGTGAATCAGAAAAAGAACGGGCGCAAGGTCTACTTCAACATCAACCGGCATATCAATCCGACGAATGTCTGCGTCTATGCGGGAAGTTGCAAGTTCTGCTCTTTCGCCGCCACGATGAAGGACGATCACGGCTACACGATGAGCGAGGAGCAGGTTCTCGAAGCCGCCGCAGGAATGGAAGCCGAGGGCGCGCGCGAGATTCATATTGTCGGGGGCATTCATCCACGCAAGGACTACGACTGGTACCGTAGGCTGATTTCCCTGCTTCATGAAGCTCATCCGGAGGTACACCTGAAGGCCTGGACGGCGGTGGAGATCGACCACTTTGCCAAGCTTACGGGATGGACGATCGGCGAAGTTCTTCGCGACATGCAGGAGGCGGGACTGGGGAGTCTTCCCGGCGGGGGAGCGGAGATCTTTCAGGAAGAGATCCGGGAGAAACTCTGCGGGCACAAGAGTTGGACCGACCGCTGGTTCGAGGTGCATCGGGAAGCCCACCGGCAGGGAATTCGCTCCAATGCGACCATGCTCTACGGACACATCGAGAGTCTGGAGGATCGCGTGGACCACATGCTTCGCCTGCGCGATCTGCAGGACGAGAGCGGAGGTTTTCAGGCTTTCATTCCCCTGGCCTACCACCCCGAGAACAATCCGCTTCCCGTCGAGCAGTTCACGACAGGTCTTGATGACCTGAAGACTCTGGCTGTTGCCCGCCTCTTTCTCGACAACTTCCAGCACCTGAAGACCTACTGGATCATGGTCAGCGAAAAACTCAGCCAGGTGGGGCTTCGCTTCGGAGCAAACGATCTGGACGGAACCGTAACACGCGAACGCATTACTCATGATGCGGGCGGTCGCACTCCCGAACATCTTCCGCAGGAAGAACTGGTTCGCCTGATTCAGGGGGCCGGACGAATTCCTGTCGAGCGCAATACTCTCTATGAGGAGGTGCGGGTATGGCAGTAGGGACGGTTTCCTCGCTTCTGGACGCTGCCTCCCGCGGTGAGCGTCTCAAGAGAGAAGAGGGTCTTGAGTTATTGCGGGAAGTGGATCTTCTGGATCTGGGGCGCGCCGCCGACCAGCGCCGGAAGATGCTCCATCCCGAATCCCGGGTGACCTTCATTCTCGATCGGAACATCAACTACTCGAATGTCTGCAATGTCTCTTGCCGGTTCTGTGCCTTCTATCGGCGAGAGAAGGATGCCGATGCCTATGTCCTCAGTCGCGAGGAACTCGCCCGCAAGATCGAGGAAACTCTCGATGTGGGAGGAAGCCAGATTCTCATGCAGGGAGGCGTGCACCCGGGACTGAAGATCGACTGGTACGAGGACATGCTGCGATGGATCCGCGAGAACTACGGCATCCATGTCCACGCCTTCAGCCCCGTGGAGATTCGTCGCATTGCAGAGTACTCGGACCTTTCAATTATGGAGGCTCTCAAACGGCTGCAAGCGGCGGGTCTCGATTCCGTTCCCGGGGGCGGTGCCGAGATTCTGGCCGATCGTGTCCGCCGGGAGATTTCGCCTCTCAAGGACAGTGCCGACGAGTGGCTGGAAGTCATGGAGACGGCCCACTCCATCGGCATGCGCACGACGGCTACCATGATGTTCGGCCATGTGGAAAGCGACGAGGAGATTCTCGAGCACCTTCATCGCCTGCGGGAGGTGCAGGACCGGACGCGAGGGTTCACGGCCTTCATCCCCTGGACTTTCCAGCCGGAGAACACCCGCCTGAAAGCGGAGAAGGCCTCGGCAGTGGACTACCTCCGTGTCCTGGCACTTTCGCGACTCTATCTCGACAACTTTGAGAACCTGCAGCTTTCCTATGTGACCATGGGTGCGAAGATCGGTCAGGTCGCCATGCGCTTTGGCGCAAATGACTTCGGAAGCCTCATGCTCGAGGAGAATGTGGTGAGCCAGGCGGGAGCTTCCTTCCTGATGAGCCGGGAGGAGATCGTGCGCCTGATTCGTGATGCCGGTTTCCGTCCCGCTCTTCGGAACCAGCGTTACGAGATCCTGGAGGAACTTGAAGAGCCAGAAGCTCAAAGAGTCGATTCTCGCGCTCGGATTTGACCGGCTGGGCATTGCTTCGGTCGGGCCTCATGCCGATCACGGCCGCCTGGAGCAGTGGCTTCAAGCGGGCCACGCCGCCTCCATGGACTGGATGGACCGAAGCTGCGAATTTCGCAGAGACCCCGCCCTGCTGCTCGAAGGCTGTCGAAGCGTCCTTCTTTTGTCGCTCAACTATCACTCCTCTGCAGAGGAAGCTCCTCCGCAACGAGGCCAGGGGCGCATCAGCCGCTACGCACGCTTCCGCGATTATCACAAGGTGATGAGATCCATGCTTCGTCGTGCGACGACGCTTCTTCGCGAGGATCACGGAGCCTCGCTGACGAAGATCGCCGTGGATTCCGCGCCCCTACTCGAGCGTTCTCTGGCGGCTTCTGCGGGCTTGGGCTGGATCGGCAAGAACACGATGCTGATCGATGAAAAGCTCGGTTCCTGGACCTTTCTGGGCGCGGTTCTTTCGGATCTGGATCTGGAGCCCGATGCTCCGGTCCCCGATCGTTGTGGAAACTGCCGGGCCTGCCTCGATGCCTGTCCGACCGACGCCTTTCCCGAGGCGGGAGTGCTGGATTCCCGCAGCTGCATCAGCTACCTGACGATTGAGCATCGTGGAGACATCGATGCAGAGCTTGCCGGGAAGATGGGGGACCGGATCTTCGGTTGTGATCTATGTCAGGAGGTCTGCCCCTGGAACCGGGAAGTCCCGCAAACTGCTGTCGAGGATTTCCAGCCGAGGAGCGGTCTTCAGGCGCCGCTTCTTGAAAGCCTTCTTGCGATGAATCAGGAGAGTTTTCTGAAGAGCTTTGCGGGCACTCCCCTGATGCGCGCCGGCCTTGAGAGAATGCAACGCAATGCCCGTATCGCCTTGAGCAATGAGGAGAAGATCTGAGTCAGGCCTCTCCCCGGAGTCCGATGTCGTCGGCCACTTCCCGCATGCCTTCAATGACCTCGCTGATCAGGTCGGCGATTTCCATTCCGAGCATCCCTGCCCCTTTTTCAATCACCGAGCGATCCACGCCCGCAGCGAAGCGGGCATTTTTCCATTTCTTCTTTACGCTCTTTACCTTGGTATCGAGAACGCTCTTGCTCGGGCGAACCAGGGCGGTAGCGGCCACCAGTCCTGTCAGTTCGTCGATAGCGTAGAGGACTTTCTCCATCTCGCTTTGCGGTTCGACCTCTGTGCAAACGCCCCAGGCATGGCTGAGGACGGCGCGAAGGATCTCCTCGGGGCAATTTCTCTCGCGAAGGATTCGTTCGCTGTGGACGCAGTGCTCTTCGGGCCACTTTTCATAATCCAGATCGTGTAGAAGACCGACGACCCCCCAGAGCTCTTCATCGGCCTGGCTCTTTCTTGCCCAATAGCGCATGACTCCCTCCACGGCGAGTGCGTGTTTGCGCAGGGCATCCGTTTCATTGAACTCGCAAAAGAGCTTCCAGGCTTCTTCCCGGTTCACAGGAGTACCTCCTCGAGATGTTTTGCACTGGCCTCGAAGACCCGCGCCAGGTCATCGGGCATATCCTGGGGCATGGGGTGAGAGGCGGAAAAGGTGTGCCCTGAATCCGGCAGGGGAAGGAAGCGACCCTTCCTCTGGAAGGCCTGGGCCAGGGCAAGGCCTTCGGCAAAGGGAACCGCTTCATCTTTCATCCCGTGAATCACGAGACTGGGAATGTCCAGACTTGCAGCGGCAGAGAGAATGTCCAGCGCTGCCTCGTGTTCCTCAATGTCATCGAGCGCAGCAGTCCTGATGCGAAAGGCATCGCCCGTTCTTGCATTCTTGATCGTGAGATGACCGCGCTCACGCCATTTCTGTTTTTGCTCTTCCGTGTAACGCTGGACACTGGCGACAGAGGCCCAGGTGACAAGGCTTGCGACCCGCGGCTCGGAGGCGGCCGCAAGGATGGCTCCTCCGCCTCCCCGGCTGTGCCCGACGAGTCCGACCGGCCCCGGCTTGGTGGGGGCGCCGGGGACTTTCCCAAGAGAAAGCAGATCCAGGAGGAAGAGAATGTCGGCAAGTTCCCGGCTGTTCGTGTTTGCTTCAAAGCGGTCCTTCTCACTGAAGGTTTCGCCATCGGGGCCGACGCCGCTTCCCGACAGGTTGAAGCGGCAAGCGGCAAGGCCGCGCTCTGCCAGCATCTCTGCAAAGGGTGGCCAGAAACCCCAGTCCTTGAAGCCCTTGAAGCCGTGAACGAGGAGAACCGAGGCTGCGGGCTCTCCCTGCGGGAGATGCAGATCACCGCGAAGAGGGGCGCCATCGGCGGGCGAAGGGAACTCAAAGGGGATCGTGTGGCTCATGGTCTTCCTTTCAGACGGCCTGCCAGGGCTTCGAGGGCGAGTCCGTCCCCATTAGGGTGATCCTCCAGGGCATGGCGCAGGGCGCGACGAAGTTCCTCACTACAAGGCTTTCTCAGCGAGTGCCGAAGCAAGTCACGGCATCGAAAGGCAGAGAGATGGGAGAGAAGAGGTGCCAGTCGGCGGCGCTGTTCCCCGTCAGATGACTTCCAGATCTTCCCGAAGTCCTCTGCCCAGTTTCCCCGCGAGGAGAGTGCCTCCTCTGCGGCCCAGCGTACATAAGCATGGTCGTGTGCTGCAAGAGTCAGCAATTCCCGGGAGCTTCCGATGTTCTGCCGGTGAAGGAGGTGGGCGAGCTCCTTGAGAATCAGCACCGGGCTGTCAGGACGGATCTCAGAGCAGCGAGCTTCCAGTCGCTGAAGACGCCATTTCCCGAGATTCCGAAGCCGCGCCAGTGCCGCCAGGGCAGAGATCTGGTCCCGCTTTCCCCGGGGAGAATCAAGAAGCAACATCAGTTCCTCGAAGGCCCGGGCATCGCCGATGTTCTCCAGACTCCAGGCCGCAAGGCGCCATCGCTCGGGATGGGGGGAACGCAAAACCTCGCGAAGGGGATCCACCGCCCGCTCGCCAAAGTCCACCATGAGATTTTTCAGGGCGTGTCGCTCGCTCGCATCTTCAGTGTCGAAGTGGAGAATGAGCGCAGGGATGGCTTCCTCGGGATCTGCCATCAGGGAATCGTGACCGGCTTTCTTCCACTTGCGAAAACGGGGTTCTCCGGTGGAGGCCATGAGAAAGTAGTCATCAAAACTGCGTGCTTCCTCAATCAGGGGAATCGCGACTGCCGGATTCCAGGGAGAGGGAATGCTTCGGGGCAGTTCCCGATCGAGCAGTGCTCCCCGAAAGCTGCGTCGTTTCTCCTGTCCGTCGCCTGCTTCGGAGTACCAGTCATCTCCTCCGGCATCGAGCAGGATGCCCAGGCTTCCGAAGTGGCGTCTTCGGTTTCCATAGCCCTGCGCGTTCAGGTTTTTCCCGAGATATCCATCGCGCCCTGCTCCATCAAGAAGGATCCCGATTCCATTGGCATTGCCTGCGCCCTGGGACAGGTCATCGCAGCTGTATCGGTCATTGCCGCTTCGGTCGTAAAGGAGTCCGAAGGCCAGGTCATGCCCACAGCCCTGTCCCACTCCGTGAAGCGAGTAGCTGTCATTTCCGGCGTAGTCGAGAAGCGCGGCCAGTGAAAGGTGAATGCCCGCGCCCTGTCCGTACTGCCAGAGTTCGTAGCTGTCGTTTCCGGCGCGGTCTTCCAGCAGTCCGAGGGCATACCAGTAGGAACAGCCCTGTCCGAAGTTGTCGGCGATGTAATGGTCGTTTCCTTCCAGATCCTGCAGAAGGCCGACACCGCCCGACCAGTGGGGGCGCCATCCAAATCCGAATCCCTGGGAAAGCGTGACGGCATGATCTTCATAACGAAGATGATCCGTGTAAAAGGGGACGGCCGCGTAGAGATCGTGTCCGCCCTTGTCGAGAAGGTGTCCCATTCCGCCGCAGAATCCAAAGGCCTGGGAGTAGAGGTGGGCACGATAGATGTCGCTTCCGGACTCGTCGATGAGCAGCCCGATGCCGCCAGCTCCTGCGCCCTCGCTGCAACGGTCACCGGAATAAAAGTCATCACCACTTCGATCGATCAGGACTCCCAGTCCGAGCCAGCCCGAGGCAATGTCGTGACTCTTTCCGAGGTAGTGGTCGTCCCCGCTTTCGTCGATCAGAAGAGAGGCGCCCAGATAGGTGGCAGCGGTGGAGGCATCTTCCAGTGACTCGTAGCGATCTGATCCTGACTGATCGAGAATGGCTCTCCAGGCTCCCGATGCGGAGGCTCCGGGCCGACAGGATTCCAGCCGATAGATGTCATCGCCACCAAGGTCGAGAATCAGGAGAAAGGAACCCTCGTAGCGATTGCTTTCGTGACCGCCAACGACGATGTGTCCATGGGGGCTTTCCAGAACATGATGAATGGGACCTTCCACGAAACTGCCGTCCGGAAAACGGTAGCCCTGCAAGTCCGGGGAGCTTTCGGAATGGGAAGACAGTTGCTGCAGTTCCTGCTTCATATAAAACAGAAACTCCAGAGCCGTTTCCATCAGCAATGCGCGGTCGATCCGTGTCCAAAGTCCGATGAGAGAATCGCTACGAGCGGAAGCTTCTTTTTCTCTTTGGTGAATCTCGAACAGATCTTCCAGACCCCGCAGGTCGGCTCGTTCCAGCTCGCTCAATCCCTGTTCGAGGAGAAAGGCCTTTTCATCGCTGCCCAGATCTTCGAGTGCCCGGTCTCGCTTCCTCCTGCATTCTGTCATGAACTCGTCGAGCGTCATGTGTTCGACAGGAGCGGGCTGTAGTTCCTGCCCCGGAAAGAGGAGGCGGGACACTTCCTCGGCCCATTGCAAGTCAAAGGGGTCGGCATTACGGAATCCGGAGAGAATCCGTTCCGATGTCCCGGAGAAGTCCCCGGGCTTTTCCATGCAATGGCTGATCCAGGGAAGCCGAAAGGGATCGCTGTCGGTGACTTCGGGAAAGAGGTCCATTTCCTCCTGCCGGAGATCCAGGGCAGAAAGAGCTTCCTGCATCAGGGAGTCGGGCCAGGCTTTCTCATTGGCTGAGAGGAGGAGGGGGACGAGGAGCAGGAGCAGGAACTTTCTCATGGCTTCTCCGTTCCGAAACAAGAAAGGCGGCCCGAAAGGCCGCCTTCATGGTGCCGAAGGGGAGACTCGAACTCCCACGAGGTTTCCCTCACTACGACCTGAACGTAGCGCGTCTGCCAATTCCACCACTTCGGCATGCGGCAAGGAGAGTAGAAAGACATGACTTCCTTGTCAAGGGGGACTGATTCCCGTTGAAGCGCGAGGGAACGGGTGATAGCTTGGGGTTTCCCCTTGTCGAAAGTCTGTAATGTCGAAGGAAGTCAAAACAGTTTGCGTGAACCGCAAGGCGCGCTATGACTATCACCTGCTCGAGCGCTGGGAGGCCGGTCTGCAGTTGACTGGCACGGAAGTGAAGAGCCTTCGTGCGGGTCGCGCAAACCTGAAGGATTCCTGGGCGCGCCTTGAGAAGGGGGAGCTCTGGCTCGTCGGCTTACACATCAGCCCCTATGAGCAGGGCAACCGGAGCAATCACGAGCCGGAGCGTCCGCGGAAGCTCCTGCTGAATGCCCGCGAACTGAGAAAGATCCGTCGCCAGTTGATCGAGAAAGGCCTGACCCTGGTTCCCATCAGCGTCTACTTCACAGCCAGGGGCTGGGCCAAGGTGGAAGTGGCCCTGGCCCGGGGAAAACGCCAGTACGACAAGAGGCAGACCGTGGCCAAGCGCGACAGCGACCGTGCGCTGGCCCGGGCCCGCAAGCGGGAGGAGTCTTGAGGAAGACCCTCCTTGCTCTTCTGCTTCTTGCCTCTCTTGCTTCGGCCACGGAGACGGCATTTGTCGATGAACTGCAGCTGGAGTTTCTGCCGGGAGAAGGCCGCAGTGCCCGGGATTTTCCTCTCTATCGTTTCCCGGACGCGCCGCTTCTTTATATCAATCTCTGGGATCTCAGCCAGATTCTGCAGGGAACCACTTACTTCGATCCGGTGACCCGAAAGGCACTCCTTCGTGTCGGCGATCACAGGATCAAGTTCACGGACGCTATGCCCTGGGTTTTCTTTGACGGACGCGCCCGGGAACTGGCGGCACCCTGCCGAATCGCTGAAGGCGAGTTCTACCTTCCCCTGGACTTCTGGCCCGCCTTGATCGCGGACTTCCCGGATCTGTCCCTCTCGCTGGACCCGGATTCTCCCCGGGTGATTGCCGGCCCGGGGCGGCCGAATCTTCATTCTTTGGAATGGGTCAGCTCTTCCCGTCGTCTGCGCATGCTTCTGACCCTCTCTGGAAAACTGGAGCCGTCGAGCCGGGAACGGAAGGACGGGAGTCTGGAGCTTCTGGTTCCCGGCGGTCGCCTTTCGGACTTTGACTGGAGTCGGGTTCCCGAAGACGGAAGCGTGGACTCTCTTGTTGCCTTGCAGGACGAAGACTCCGCAAGGCTGCTTCTCTTTCCATCGAGACCGATCCAGAATCTTCGCGAGCGCATGGACAGCAGCGGGAAGATCTGGGTGCTCTCCATGGACTTTTCAGAGGGGGGCAGCTTGCCCGAACCTGCTCTCGGGGAGGCTCTTTTGCCCGGAGAAAAGCCGAAGCTTCGTCGGGGCGGCTTTCAAGTCATTGTGCTGGATCCGGGACACGGGGGGCGCGACACGGGCGCGATTTCCGGCACTCTCCGCGAAAAGGACTGGTGCCTGCAGATGGCGGGCTACCTGGAGCCCTTTCTTTCGGAAGAAGGTTTTGAGGTGCTCTGGAGCCGGAAGTCGGATCGCGACATTCCTGCCGGTCACCGGGTTCAGGCGGCCAATGTCGCCGGTGGCGAGTTCTTTCTCTCCCTGCACTGGACACGAAGGGGCAGCGAGGGGCCTGTGGGCATGGAGTTCATTCTTCAGGAGAACTCTGGTCGGGAGCTGCCCGGAGAACTTGTTCCCTGGCAGTCCGTGCAGGATCAGCATCATCGGGCAAGCCTGGAACTGGCGCTGGATCTTCAACGCTTTCTCTCTCTGGAAGACATCTCCCGGACTCTCGGAATTCGAAGCGAGAGAACCCTGGCGCTCCGTGGCCTGGATATGCCCGCCCTTCTTCTGGAAGTCGGCAATCTGGATTCTGCGGTCGAGAGGGCGGCCTGGGAGGATCCTCCCACCCGCAAGCAGAGGCTCCGCGCCCTGGCTCGTGCCCTCCGAATTCAGAGCCGGCGTTGGGAGAAGGAGGGTCGCCCATGAAAAGAGTCCTTCTCCTTTTGCTTGTTTTGCTCGCCTGCGCGCCGGATGCTCCCGAAGAGGCGCGGGTGCCCGATGAACAACTCTGGGACCGGAGTTACGGCAGCCAGATTCGAGTTCTCTTTTTCGCTGAAGGAAGCCTGGACCTGCGCTGGCGAGAGGAAGCCCGTTCGCTGGCCCTTCAGGAGGATCCGGCCGATCGCATCGAGGTGACCCTGAAGGAACTCTTGCGGGGTCCTTTGCAGGGAAAGGGGCGGGCCTTCCCGGAGGGTTCCCGGATGCGGCAGCTCTTTCTGGAGGAGGGCGGTCATCTCGTCCTTGATTTCGGGCAGGAAACAGCACAGCTTCTTCGATGGGCGGGCAGTGTGGAAGAAAGAGTGGCCCTGGAAGCCCTGAAGAGAACCCTGAGGGTGAACTTTCCGGAACTGGAGAGTCTCCGGATCCTGATCGCGGGACAGAGGCAGGCCAGCCTGGCGGGGCACCTGCTCATCGATGAAAGAATTGAACTGGGAGCGGAATGAAGCAAGAGCCCATCGGCATCTGGGATTCTGGTCTTGGCGGACTGACGGTGGTCCGGGAGATTCGCCGCCGACTGCCCGGCGAGAAACTGATCTATTTCGGCGACACGGCCCGCGTGCCCTATGGCATCAAGGGGCGCGACACCGTGCGTCGTTTTGCCCGCGAAAACACGGCCTTCCTCGTGGAGCAGGGCGTGAAGGCTCTGGTGGTGGCCTGCAACACGGCCAGCTCCCTGGCCCTGGATCTTCTTCGGGAGGAGTTTTCCCTTCCCATCCTCGGCGTGATCGAACCCGGAGCCCGGGCTGCTGCAGAAGGGACGAAAAACGGAATCGTGGGGGTCATTGGAACGCCCGCTACCGTGGACAGCGCCGCCTACACTGCCGCCCTGAAGGCCCTTCGCGGGGGACTGTCGGTGAGTAGCCGGGCCTGCCCGCTTTTTGTGCCCCTGGTGGAGGAAGGCTGGCTCGACCATCCCGCAACCCGGCTGGTCGCTCGGGAATACCTGTCTCCCCTGATGGAAGCCGGAGTGGACACCCTGGTTCTCGGTTGCACGCACTACCCGCTTCTGCAGCCTCTTCTCCAGGAACTGATGGGCGAGGGGGTTCGATTGGTGGACTCTGCAGAGGAACTGGCCGGCGAGCTGTCAGAATTGTTGGGAAGCGGAGAACTGGAAACATCGGACAGTGAGCAGGGGTCCCTCGAGGTATTTGTCAGCGACCTTCCTCTTCGCTTCCGACAGATCGGAGAGTCCTTTCTGGGAGAATCGATCGAGAACCTGACCCTGCTGGACCGAAAGGAAGAGCGATGAGCCCTCGCAAATCCGGGCGCAGGACGGACAAGCTGCGCGACATTCAATTCGAAACTGGCTACCTGAAGAACCAGCCGGCCTCGGTTATGGTGCATTTCGGGGAGACGAGAGTCCTTTGTGCGGCCTCTATCCGCCATGGCGCTCCCCCCTGGAAGCGCGACGGGGCGGGCTGGATCACGGCGGAGTACTCGATGCTTCCGGCCAGCAGTCCGGAGAGGGTCGGTCGCGAGCGCAGGGGTGCCGGAGGGCGCACCATGGAAATCCAGCGGCTCATCGGCCGCAGCCTGCGTGCGGTCTGCGACCTGTCTCTTCTGCCGGAAGTCACGATCACCGTGGACTGCGATGTCATTGAAGCCGATGGTGGCACGCGCACCGCTTCGATCACGGGAGCAGTGCTGGCCCTTCACGAAGCCCTGAAGAGCCTGAAGCTGAAGAAGTCGCCCCTGCTTCGACTAATGAGCGCCGTGAGTGTCGGCATGGTAGACGGAGAGCCTCTGCTCGACCTGGACTACCCGGAAGACTCGCGGGCCGATGTGGACATGAATGTCATCATGGATGAGGACGGCAATTTCGTGGAAGTGCAGGGCACCGGCGAAGAGAGCACCTTCTCCCGCGATGAACTGGACCGACTGCTGGATCTGGCGACCGCTGGCAATGCAACCCTGATCGAAATGCAGAAGGAGATTCTGGGGTGAAGATCGTCCTTGCCACCGGCAACCCTCACAAGGTCGAGGAAATTACGGCCATTATCAAAACACTGGGGCTTCCCCTGGAAGTGGTTTCCCATTCAGAACCCCTGCCGGAGGTCATTGAAGACGGGGCGACCATTGAAGAGAACGCCGCGAAGAAGGCTCGCGAAATTGCCGCCTTCACCGGTTCTGCCGTTTTGGCCGACGACACGGGTTTGGAGATCGATGCTCTCGGCGGCGCCCCCGGTGTCTTTGCGGCTCGCTGGGCCGGCCCGGGGTGCAGCTACGAGGACAACTGGCGCAAGGCCCTGGCCCTGCTGCAGGAAGTGCCCGATGAGAAGCGCAGTGCTCGTTTCCGGACGGTCATCGCCTTCTGTCCGGCTCCGGGAGAAGATTGTCTTCTCGCAGAAGGCCGCCTGGAGGGTCTCATCGACCGGGAGCCGCGCGGAGAGCAGGGCTTTGGCTACGACCCCGTCTTTCTCTTGCCGGAAGAGGGCCAGACCCTGGCCGAACTCAGTGAGGAAGAGAAAAACCGGCACAGTCATCGCTTTCGGGCCCTCGAAGCCCTGGCTCCCCTGCTCGAATCTCTTCCCTCTCGTTGACAGTTCGCCACTTCGAAACTATTGTGAGTCCTCCGGGGCGTAGCGCAGTCTGGTAGCGTGCCTGCTTTGGGAGCAGGTGGTCGCTGGTTCGAATCCAGTCGCCCCGACCATGCGCCCGTAGCTCAGTTGGATAGAGCAACGGCCTTCTAAGCCGTGGGCCGCAGGTTCAAATCCTGCCGGGCGTACCCGTCTTGACTTCCCCTTCGGGGCTTGATAGTTTGCACTCTTACCGGGCTTTGGCCCTATGGTGGAAGTAGCTCAGTTGGTAGAGCACAGGGTTGTGGTCTCTGTGGTCGCGGGTTCGATCCCCGTCTTCCACCCCTTTTCCGTGGACACATTTTCAGCACTTTGTCTTTTCCGGTGACAGAGGATTTCTTTCTGAAGGAAAAATGCCACGGAATTGTGGGTCTTGCCCCCTGCGAGACCGGCACCGCTTTTGCGGGGTGAGAGCCGCACATTCAAGAGGAGGATTCCATGGCAGGAGTCAACAAGGTCATTCTCGTCGGTCACCTCGGCAAGGATCCCGAACTTCGTTATGCCCAGAGTGGAACCGCCGTTGCAAACGCAACGCTGGCCACCACGGAGCGTCGCAAAAACCGCGATGGCGACTGGGATGATCACACCGAGTGGCACCGTCTCGTTTTCTTTGGCAAGACCGCAGAAACTCTTTCCCGCTACTGCAAGAAGGGAAAGCAGATCTATGTGGAGGGTTCTCTCCAGACTCGCAAGTGGGAGGACAAGGAAGGGCAGACCCGCTACACCACTGAGGTTCGCTGCTTCAGTATGGTGATGCTCGGCAAGGCCGGCGATGCCGGGAGCGCTTCCGGGGGAGACTACTCCCAGGAGAAGAAGGAGCCGGCGGCGGCCACGGTTGAAAGTGGCGGCAGCTATTCCGAGCCCGAGGACGATTTGCCTTTCTAGGCACTATTGACAGCGAGCGCAGGGCTTCCTACCCTGTGCTCCGCTTTGCGCCACTAGCTCAGCTGGCAGAGCATCTGACTCTTAATCAGGCGGTCCGGGGTTCGAATCCCTGGTGGCGTACCGAGATAAATAAGCCCGCTGCAATAACTTAGCAGCGGGCTTTGTTGTTTCCAGAGGTGTGCATCTAGTCGGATGTCCCCGGTTATCAACCACACGCTTTCTCCTTGCTGAAAACTGTCTCATCCAGGGGGCGTGTAACTTCTCTTCTGTAAACTCTGGTGAGGCTGCCTGACCGGGGCAATCTCCGTCGTTGAAACGGCGGGCCTTGTCCGCTCTTCTTGTTGGTGAAACTAACCATCAACGAGAAGGAGCCTACGACATGACCCACCGCAAGGATGATAACGCCATCGACGACGTCCTGGAAGCCCTGATCGCCAACGGCTTGGAGGGAATCAACGAAGCCATGAAGATCGAACGCTCGTGACAGTTTTCCCTGCTCGGAGTTTGAAACTGGATAATCGCTGTGCTAGGATTTCCCCGGATATGCTACGATCCGGAATGTCGGTGGGCGGGACCATGCGCTTGAATTTCCTGCCTCTGGCCCTTCGACCGTCCTTCCACATTTCGTGCCCTGTGCGCACCCGAGGCCTTATGTCCGGCATCTATCTCGACCACAACGCCACCAGCCGTCCGCTGCCTTCGGTCGTCCTTGCCATCACGGCTGCGCTGGAAGGCCCTTGCGGGAATCCGGGAAGTGCCCACGAGGACGGCCACCGTGCGGCTCGCATCGTAGAGGACACCCGCGAAGCGCTCGCCTCACTTCTCGGGAACCCCGCCGGTAGGATCGTCTTCACGTCCGGCGGGACCGAGGCCAACAACCTAGCCCTGAAGGGCATCGCCGATGCGCGCCTCGCCGGCAACCACGCACGCCACGCGGTCACGACCGCCATCGAGCACCCGTCCGTAGGCACCGTCTGTCGCCTTCTCTCAAGAAACGGCTGGGAAATCACCCATGTCCCGCCCGGCCCGGGGGGCATCGTGGAGGCCGACGCCGTCGCTGATGCCATTCGCAGGGACTCTGCCTTCTGTTCGGTCATGCTCGCAAACAACGAGACCGGACACTTCCAGCCGGTGGCGGCGATCTCGGCGCACTGCCGGGAACTTTCGGTTCCCTTCCATGTCGATGCGGTGCAGGCCGTTGGTCGGGCTCCGCTGGAGATTGATGCACTTGCTGCGGATCTGCTCACTCTCTCCTTCCACAAGAGCCACGGACCACCTGGCATCGGGTGCCTGTTCGTACGCGACGGCGTGCGCATCATGGCGAGGGTCCACGGCGGCGAACAGGAAGGCGGACTCCGCGCCGGAACGCCGGACATTCCCGCATTGGCCGGACTTCACGCATGGATCCGGGAAGTGCGCAAGCCTGCGTGGTCAGCGGGACTGGCGAAGTGCACCACGCTTCGCGACCGCCTGGAGGAAGGGATTGTCGCAGCGCTCCCCGGCTCATCGGTGAACGGCGATCGTGCAGGCAGGCTCCCGAATACCACGCATCTCTATCTCGGCGATGTGCCCGGACGTGCGCTCGTCAATGCCCTCGCGCTGGAAGGGATCGCGGCCAGCAGGGGTTCCGCCTGCGCCGCCGGAGACCCCCGCCCCTCGCATGTCCTCCGCGCCATGGGCATGGACGCCTCACGCGTGGACGGATCCATCCGCTTCAGCCTGGGCATCCACACGACCGAGGAAGACATCGACGAAGTCCTGCGGCGTATTCCGGGAGCCGTGGAAAGCGCGCGTGCTTACGCAGACATCGCACAAGGACAGGCTGCACCGCCGGGCGACGGCTCGGATGAGTGTTGCGGACAACCACTGTTCCCCGCATGAATCGTCAGGAATTTCATCTATTCAAAAGGAGATTCTCCACATGACCGCACCCGACACTGACGCAAAGCGAGTAGTCGAACTCATCGAACGAGGACGACGCGGCGAATCCCCCCCCGGTTCCGCAACTGAAGCCCAGCCTGGCGAGTACACACTCAACGACCTCATCCGCCTTGCGATTGAGTTCCACGGGTTTCCGGTCCCCGGCACCTTGATCGCCGTTTTCATGGCCGACTGGGCGCTGGAACTCATGCCGGAGACCAAGCGTATGGGAACGGTCATCGAAAACTGGCTCTGTCTCCCGAGCGGAATCCACACTGTGCTACGGTATCGTCTCGGGAAGACACAGTTCCGTGTCCAGGACCTGCACAAGATCGCCTGCACCTTTTATGACAAGGATACCGGACTCGGCTATCGCATTCACCTCGACTCCCGCCGCACGCCGGAGTTCCCGACCATCGACCACTGGTTCCGCCGCCTGCTCGACCACTCTTTGCCGAAGGGCGAGCGCTGGGCGCCCGTCTCACTCCAGGTGCTGGAAGCACGCCGAAAGGTCCTGACCGCCACACCGATCCGAATGACCACCCGTGAACTCGGCATCGAAACGCCGGTCATCGCCTGCGATCAGTGCGAAGAGCTCTTCCTCTCCACGGGGGACACGACCTGTCGCTCCTGCGAAGTCGGTCACTACTACGAACTCCGGGACCTCGACGAAACCGGGCGGTCCTCCTCATGAACCGCATCCTCGCCATCGACATCGGGCACGGCACCAAGGATGTCCTTCTCTACGACTCCACCCGAACCCTTGAGAACTGCGTCAAGGCGGTCGTCAGGGCTCCGGCCAAGCGCTATGCGGAACGGGTGCTCTCCAGGCCAGGCGACCTGGATGTCGTGGGCGACACCGTCGGCGGGGGCCCCCTTGCTTACGCGCTCCGCGAACTCGTGAAGCAGGGGCACCGTGTCCGAACCACTTCCCGCACCTGCTTCCTCGTTCGGAACTGTGTCGAGGATGTTCGAAAGGACGGCATCGAAGTCGCGGACGACCTCCCTGAAGGCTCCGGTAACGGCACGCGCATTCATCTCGATGAAATGGAGATTCCCGCGCTTCGGGACTTCCTCCACGCGCACGACGAAGACCTCGAGAACCTCGATGCCGTTGCGTTCGCCGTGCAGGACCACGGCGCGTACAAGGAGGGGGAGTTGAATCGCGTGTCCCGATTCCGAACCTTCGCGGAGCGGCTCTCTGAAAACCCTCATCCCTCCGCTCTGGCGTTCACACGCGACGACCTGCCCAGTGGTTTCTATCGCATGCAGTCGGGACTCGATCGCCTGGCAAAGGACCTCCCCGGTGTCCCGGCTCTTGCGGCGGACACTCCCATGTCCGCACTCATGGGCTGCCGCGCCGAACTCCCGAGCGACGGGGTGGATCTGTTGGTGAATGTCGGTAACTGCCACCTGATGGCGGGGGTCTTTCGAGGCGACCGTGTCCTTTCCGCCATGGAGCATCACACGCGTATGTTCCGCAAGCGCGCCTCCGAACTCGGCGACGCACTCCGCCGATTCGCAGACGGTGACTTCTCGGACGAGCAGGTTCGCGAAGACGGAGGCGAAGGTGCCGTGCACTTCGACCCGCCCGGCTTCCACGCTGTGGAACGAATTCTCGTTACCGGACCGAACCGGGGCCTCCTTCTCGAGACCGATCTGGACACTCTCTTCCCCGCTCCCGGCGGCGACATGATGATGACCGGGCCTCTCGGACTGCTGCGCTTTGCGGAGAGACTCCTCGGAACTTCCTGATGGAGTCCTGCTCCTCCCGGTCGCCTTGGCAGTTCGTGCACAGCCTTCGCAAGCCGCTGGTCGATGATCGCAGCGACTTGATACTCACCCCGCTGGATTGACTGGCCCAGCCGGTGACCCCGCCCTGAATCCACAAGCATCACTGCTGTAGCGTGTTGGCGCCCAATGCGAAATCGCGGCGTTCGCCATGCGTCACCCTGGCCACGCAAGGGTGCTCACGACAGTTTCCCGACCCGCGCATTGAAACGGCCTGATCGCTGTGCTACATTCTCCCCGGATTTGCTATGATCCGGAATGTGGGAGCGGGACTATGCGTTTGAAATCCCTATCCCTGACAGATTTGTCTTCACCGGAAATATGGGCGACAAGCGCTTGCAGATCGGCAATGCGGTTCCGCCACTATTAGGCAGGGCTCTCGGTGTCCAACTGCTTCGCGCACTTATGAGCATTGATGGCTCGAAGGGCAACCGTTCGGCCAGATCTTGACAAGTGATGAGATACCGCATCCAACTCGGCAGTACATAAGGAGAAGGCATGGTCTACCGGAAAAACCCTGACTTGTTGCCCGACTCCTCCTTTCATCCTGGAGAACTCAAGTACATTGCTCAAGGGAATGAAGGACGCATGCTCGACAACAGAAGAACGCCCATACGCGTTCTCGAAGTGAAGGATAGGTCCGGCATGTTCGTGGTCGAGATCCTCGACTTTGAGGATAAGGGGGCTCACTGGGAGTTGCCTCTTGAATTCGTGGGCCGTTGTCAATTTTCCGAGGGAAGCGTCGAGGCCTCAAAGGACGATCTTGCACTCTATGCAGAGACCATTTTGCGACTGGATCAACCGCTCGAAATTCAAGCGGATCCCAAGCATCAGGCGAGTTCAGAAGTCAACATCACCTCGCTGCGGAAAGGTGTTGGGGAATGGCTGGAGGCCGAGTCGAAGTTTCTGGCGTCGGGAGCTTCGTTGGACTTCTCGAGTCGAACCGGTAGCCTGACTCTGTGTGGCGATCTCAAGCGCTTCATGATGTCGAAAGACCTCTGGGATCTTGAGGAAGCCTTTGCCATACAATTCGTAAGCAATCCCTACTCCGGAGAACTCGTCAAGGGACACCGCATCGTGCTCGCAGAGTTGGGTCTGGTTTCATTTGAAGGCAAGCAGGTTCGGGATCCGGGTCTCTTCGACGGATTGTGGAGCAAAGAACGCCGCGAGGATCACATACTCTACAGGCTGGCCTTCGTGCGCGAGTTGTACGAGCGCCTGGGACATACGGTCGTAGCCTTGTATCGAGGCTATTCTTGTCCGGGACAGCCGAAAGTTCGGAGAAATGACAGCTTCATTTCAACGACCTGCAGCCTTGAGGTCGCAATGGACCACTTCAACAACCGAGACCAGTCGAGCACGGGTGTTCTTCTTCGGCAGTTGGTACCCATCGAACGAATCTTCATGTCATTTCTGGAGACAGTGCAAATGAACCAGCAATACAAGGAGGCGGAAGCCGTCTTGTTTTGCGAAAACTCGAACATGGTCTTCTGATTCTACTCACCGTCCCGAGTCGGTCTCATCCCTGCTTCGCATCTTCCTGCGGGCCGTTCTGACGGCGCTGCGGTTGGCCAGCTACGGGGTAATTTGTACCCATGACTCGCGTGGCGTGCAATGTCCCTATTCGCACATGCTTTTCAACTCACCGAAATCTAGCACTGCCGCTCCCGGCGAACCCGGAGAAAGCCCGGAGCACTCCCCTGCGGCACATCAAATAAAAAACCCCTCCCGGTTTCCCGGGAGAGGCTTGACCGACGGTTCGGATAGCGCCTGGTCAAAAGGGCGCGCTGTCCCCGGAGGGACATCGGTCATTCCCGGCCAGTCGCCAGGGAAAAAGTGGCAGGAGCAATGATAGAAGAGCAGTGGAAGAGTGGAGCGTCTTCTGTTTCACTGCCCCTGCCGTAAGCATCATCATCATGGGGACCACCCCATGGCTTTCAGTTCACTCCAGGAAGTCTCCTGGGCACTGAAGTTCAGGCAGCCCACCGGCCATGCGCCGATCTGATCCTCACAGGAATTGCAGTCGGGTGCGCAGGGCGAGTTGCTGGCTACGGTGAAGGAGTCCCGGTCATGTTCGTCGCAGAAGAGTGGGTCTTCGGAGAAGTTACCGTAAGTTCCGAGCTGCGGTGCAATGGCGTCGATCCAGTCGCCTCCCAGGTTTCCGAAGATGTCGCACTGTTCGAGCATGGGAAGCTGGTCGCCGTAGACATCCACGGCACTTCCTGAATTGAAGGCGATCAGGGTTTTGCGGATTAGCGGCTCGGAATAATAGCTGTAGATTCCTCCGGAGTTTCCACCCGTCACATTGCCGACGATGGTGCACTGGAGAAGCTCCGGTGCAGAGCTGCCCGAGAAAGCAAGCCCGCCGCCTCCTTCTCCGGCTTCATTGTCCACAAAGGTGCAGTCCAGGATCAGCGGGCTGGAGAAGACCGTCCTCAGGCCGCCTCCGTAGTAGCCAGCCGCATTGCCGAGAAAGTAACAGCCCCTCAGGGTCGGGGAAGAGCGCTCGTGGCAGTAGATCGCCCCTCCGTAGTAGACGGCGTCGTTGTTTTCAAAGCGGCAATAGAGGATCCGGGGCGAACTCAATCCGTCACAACTGATCGCGCCGCCGCTGCCCGCATGGTTGTCGCGGAAGAAACAGTTCACGATGGAAGGGGAGGAAGCGTTGCGACAGAGAATGGCGGCACCCGCATGCTCGGGCCAGGAGCCTGCCATGTGGCCCCCGAGAATGGTGATTCCCTCCAGGACGGTCGCCGGGCCTTCTCCGGATACCGCAAGGAAGGCGCGATGGGGGGAGCCGGGGCTTCCCTGGCAGTCAATGACGCTACTGTTGGGATTGGCATCGATGGAGCGAATGGCGATGGCCTTGCCCTGAAGATCGATATCGACATTGCCGGGGCCGAAGAAGATGCCCGCGGCCAGCTCGATGATATCTCCGTCCACAGAAGCATCGACGGCAGACTGGATGTCCGGGAAGTCAGAGTCTGAGCCGGCGGGTTCCGAGCCTGGGGGCGATACACGATACAGCACGGCATCGGCCGGGAGGGCCAATGACAGGACGATCATGAGACCGCAAAGGATGTCAGGCAAGGATGTCTTCATCACTGTTCCGCTTTATGCCACCAGAGGGCCTATGCCCCTCAAGTAGCGGGTATCGCAAAAGTTGCAAAATCAAGAGAGTGGGGCATATTACTATTCCCCATCCTCGTTGCTCAAGCGGTTCGGACAAACCAGAATATGTACAGGAGTTAAAATGCTCCACTTCCGCGTTCAGTATAGCACATTCGCAAGGTAAAAGCCCATGTAAAATGACATAAGCTCTTGCCATCCATCTCCTTCTGTGGGTATTCATACCTGATTGTCTGAAATAGTCCGCTTTTCCGGAAGCGGTGCATTTGACATAATTGCTGAATTCCACTAGATTTACGGGAGAATCCCGGGGGCGACCTGGTTTCGACGGGGATTCACGAGGCGAGAGCCGCAAGTCGGGGAATCCGATTCAGCCCCGTTATCAAGTATCGGACACAATTTTAACTGCGAACGATAACTTCGCTCTGGCGGCTTAAATAGCCCCATGCCCGCCCGCTTTGCGTCTCAGGGAGCGGGGTCGGGTATCAAACACTGAGACTGGTTCTGTTGCGGGCCTGACGCATCAGCACGAGAATTTCCAGGCTGGTTTTCCGAAGGTGCGTTTGGCCCCCTCGCGGAAAATGAGACTCAATGCCGGACTACACTTGTAGACGCTTTCGTTGAGGTTTTTTCGGACGCGGGTTCGATTCCCGCCGCCTCCACCTGCCGGGCTCATGCCCGGCTTTTTTTATCGGTGGTCTTCCGGGGGTCGAATGGGCTCAATCTCGCCCCGTGACAGTTTCTCGTGGTATTCAACAACCGTCATGGAGGGAAGTCCGGAGTCCTTCTCGACCATTTCAATGCACCCCGGAACGGGACAGGCCAGAGAGCAGAGGTTGCAACCGACGCAGGTCTCCCGGTCTACTTCAAAGACATTCACATAGCCTTCGCCCGCGCCGGGCATGAAGCGTCGTCCGCCACTGTGTTCGAAAGCGGAATGTGAACCTGCAGGAGAGGCGAGGAAATCCTCCTCTTTGACCTTCTCGACCCTGATCGACTGGTGGCTTCCGTCTTCGCAGGCGATGTAGCAGATGCCGCAATGGATGCAGTCTTCCTGTTTGATTTCTGCGACAACCCGGTAGCCGAGATCCAGTTCGTTCCATCCTCCGACCAGGGAAACCGAACGACCGATGAAGTCTGTCGTCTTCTCAAAACCGTGTTCGCTCATCCAGTCTTCCATGCCTGAGATCATGTGTTCGACCAGACGGAAGCCGTAGTGCATCGCCGCCGTGCAGATTTGAACGCTGCTGGCGCCCAGGAGCATGAACTCCACGGCATCCTGCCAGGCCTGGATTCCTCCGATGCCCGAAAGAGGAATATCCACTTCGGGGTCCGAAGCCAGGGACTGCACCATGTTCAAGGCAATCGGCTTGACTGCCGGGCCGCAGTATCCGCCGTGGGAACCTCGTCCTGCGACATGGGGCATGGGACGGAATGTCTCCAGATCCACGCCCATGATGGAGTTGATCGTATTGATGAGCGAGATGCCGTCGGCTCCGCCCTGTTTGGCCGCCCGGCCGGTCGCACGGATGTCGGTGATGTTCGGGGTGAGCTTGACCAGAACGGGAGTCTGCGCGACTTCCTTTACCCAGGCCGTGATCATCTCCGTGTACTCGGGAACCTGCCCCACGGCCGATCCCATCCCGCGCTCACTCATGCCGTGGGGACACCCGAAGTTCAACTCCAGTCCATCGCAACCCGTGTCCTCAGTCTGCCGGACGATGTCATGCCAGCGCTCCCTTTCACTTTCCACCATCAGGCTCACCACGACGGCGTGCCCGGGAAAGTCCCGCTTGATCTCCCGGATCTCGCGAAGGTTGTCCTCCAGGCTGCGGTCGCTGATGAGCTCGATATTGTTGAAGCCCATGATCTTTCGACCATCGTAATCCAGGGCTCCGTATCGGCTGGAGACATTGACAATCGGCTCATGGGCGAGAGTCTTCCAGACGACCCCTCCCCAGCCGGCCTCAAAGGCGCGGCGAACCTGATAGCCGGAGTTTGTCGGCGGCGCACTGGCCAGCCAGAAGGGATTGGGGGAGAGGATGCCGCAGGTGTTCGTAGACAGGTCCGGCTTTTTCATTCGCTTCCTCCCAGGCTCCTGTGGATGGCGACCGCAGCGCGCTTTCCTTCCTCCACGGCGTCTACCATTTCCGCGCCCCCGTTTCTGCAGTCGCCACCGGCATAGACTCCGGCCAGCTTCGTGCTGCCGTCTTCAGCGTCGGCAAGGAGGGATTGTCCCTTCAGTTCAAGTCCTTCGACATTTTCATAGAAGTCCCGGTGCGCGACTTGCCCCGTGGCGAGGAGTGCCATGTCACATTCAAGGGTGAACTCGTCGAGGACTTCCAGTTCCGCTCTGCGGCCTTCACCCTTCATACTGAGATTCTCAAGCCGCACAGAGTGAAGTTTACCGTCCTCGTGGAGAAACTCCCGGGGAGATGCCAGGAAACGGAAGTCCACGCCTTCGGACAATGCGTGTTTGAACTCATGACGATAGGCGGGCATGGAAGCTGAATCACGGCGGTAGACCAGGGTCACCGACTCTGCTCCCAGCTTGACGGCATTGATGGCGGCATCGATGGCCGTGTTGCCACCGCCGAAGACCAGCACCTTCGATCCAAGCGGTGGATGGCTCCAGCCGTTTCTGTGGAGTTCTTCAATCCACTCAAGAGCGTCAAAGACCCCCGCGGCATCTTCTCCCGTCACTCCGGGACGCCGACAGTGAGCGAGTCCCGTGGCAAGGAAGACCGCGTCAAAGTCCTCTCTCAGTTGCTGGAAGCGGTCCGCATCAATGGTCTCTTCGCAACGGATTTCTACCCCAATTCCTTCCATGCGCTCGACTTCTCTCAGGATGTCCTGCTCCTGAATCTTGTAGAAAGCAATCCCCCGGCTTCCAAGGCCGCCGGCCTCCGGCTCTTTTTCATAAACCGTGACACTGTGTCCCTGAAGGCGAAGGTGCCAGGCGCAGGAGAGTCCGGCCGGGCCGGAGCCGACAACGGCGACTTTCTTTCCCGTGTCTTCGGAAGCTTCGTACTGAGGATCTCCGCAGTCGGTGGCAAAACGCTGGAGCCGCCCGATGGGCACCGGCGCGCCCTTGAGAAGCCGATCCACACAGGCTCCCTCGCAGAGCACCTCCGTGGGGCAGACCCTCGCACAAGTTCCCCCCAGTGCATTGGCATCGAGAATCGTGCGGCTGGCTCCCGTGTAATTGCCGTGGAGGATCTGCCGGATGAACCTCGGCACATCAATGTGTGTCGGGCAGGCACGGGTGCAGGGAGCGTCATGGCAAAAGAGGCACCGGGATGCCTGAGATGCGGCTTCCCGGGGACCGAAGGGGGGAGACAGCTCGGCGAACTTGTCCTGCAGTTCGGCTTCTGAAAGTCGGGTGCTTTCCATCAACTCATCCAATTCACACTGTGCTCGTTTGACCACTTGCTAGTGACCTTTTTCGAGCGGGTCCAGAAGTCCATGGCATCAAAGCCGGTGATTTCTCCTTCGCCGATACGGCTGTCGTTCCATCCGCCAAAGGCGAAGGGTTCGCGGGGAACCGGAACCCCGATGTTCACTCCGATCATGCCGGCGCTGGCCTTGTCCGCAAAATGCTGCGCCACCTTGCCGGAGGAGGTGTAGATCGCGGCCGCGTTGCCATAGGGATTTGCGTTCTCAATGGCGATGGCTTCGTCGAGAGTCTTGCAGCGGAGAATCGTCAGCACCGGGCCGAAGATCTCCTGGCAGGCGGCCTCATGGTCCGGGCTGGCCTGGTCGATGATGCAGGGGCCGATGAAGAAGCCGTCGGCATTGCTTGCAATCTGTTCGCGTCCATCGAGAAGCAGCTTGGCTCCTCCGGCCTCTGCACGGTCGATGTAGCCGGAAACCCGTTCCCTGGCTGCCTCGCTGATCATCGGGCCCATGTTGTCGCCCGCGATGACCGCCCGGGTCTTTTCGTGAATTTTCTCGATGATGTGATCCACATCGCCCACGGCCAGCAGGACACTCGCTGCCATGCAACGCTGTCCCGCACAACCGGTAGCCGAGGCCACGACATTGGTGGCCGTCATTTCCGGATCCGCGTCGGGGACGACGACCAGATGGTTTTTCGCACCACCCATGGATCTCACGCGTTTTCCTGTCGCCGCACAACGCTCGTAGACCGCGCGCGCTACGGGAGTGGAACCGACAAAACCCACAGCGGCGATGTCGGGATGATCACAAATGGCTTCCACGATTTCACGGTCACCGTGCATGACAGAAAAGACTCCATCGGGAAGTCCGGCCTCGGAAAAGAGACGAGCCAGTTCCATGGCGCTAAGCGGTGTTTGCTCGGAGGGCTTCAGGATGAAGGCATTCCCGGAGGCGAGAGCCAGGGGAGCCATCCAGAGGGGAACCATGAGGGGAAAGTTGAAGGGCGTAATGCCTGCGACCACTCCGAGCGGGTAGCGCGTGGAACGACATTCCACTCCGCGGCTTACTTCCAGAATTTCCCCCGTAGCGATCTGGGGGAGACTGCTGGCAAACTCCAGACATTCAACCGCCCGGAGGATGCTACCCCGGGACTCCTCGATCGTCTTGCCGTTCTCCACGGTGATCAACTCTGCAAGACTCTCTACTTCCGCCTCCATGAGGGTCTTCATGCGGAAGAGAACCTGCACGCGATCCTTCAAGGGGATCAGGGACCATTCTTCCTGAGCGGTTTTGGCAATCTGAACTGCCTCGTTCAGCTCTGCGGCCCGGGACAGGGGCACTTCTGCGATGACCTTGCCATCGCCCGGGTTCGTGACCGGGAGCCTTCTTTCGGAAGGGCTCTCCACTTTTTGTCCACCAATGAAGTTGCTCAGAATCATCGCAGTCCTTTCACGAATCCGGCCTTGTCGCGGGGCAGCCATTGCCCGCGACCCATTTCGCCGCATACCTTGTACTTGTCCACAATCACTTCTCCGCGCGAAAGAGTGGTTCTCGCAAAGCCCGCAAGATGCCATCCTTCGAAAGGAGACCAGTCCGTATTGGTTTCCATCTCATCGGGAATGACCTCGTGGGTCTTCTCGGGATGGATGATGACGATGTCCGCATCGCTACCTACCTCAATGCTTCCCTTCTTCGGGTAGAGGCCCATGATTTTCGCCGGGTTCGTGGACAGTTTCGCAGTCATCGTTTCGATGTCCATGCGTCCCTTCTGGACGCCCAGAGTGTAGAGAATCGGGAGCATGGTTTCCAGTCCCGGCATTCCCATGGGGATCTTTGTGAAGTCCCCTTCCCACATCGCCTTCTGCTCGCGGGTAAAGCTGCAGGTGTCCGTAGCTACGACCGCCAACTCGCCATCGGCCAAGCCCTGCCAAAGTCTGTCATCATTGCCCTTTGACTTTATCTGCGGGCAGGTGCCGAAGAGGTGGCCGTCTTCCCGACTGAAGACCTCGTCATCAAGAGCCAGATACTGGGGGCAGGTCTCGGCCAAGACCGGAACGCCCTTTTCCTGAGCCTGTCGAACGACCTCCGCGCTTTCGCCGGCCGACATGTGCACAATGTACAAGGAGCCTCCGGTGACCTCGCTCCACTTGACCGCTCTCTGCACGGCTTCTGATTCCGTGAAGTCCGGGCGCGTCATCGTGTGAAGCCTCGCCCCGTACTGCTTCATCGCTTCCGGCGTGTGGTAGCGTCCGATTAGTTCGTCGAGAACCTTCGCACTTTCTGCATGAACCATGAGCATTCCACCCATGTCCTTCAAACGCTCCAGAGTCCGGAAGAGCGTGCCGTCATGAGCCTGCCATCCCTGGGCCTCATAGATCATGAACTCCTTGAAGCTCGGGACACCGCGCTCGAACATCGTCTCCATCTGGGTGACATGAGTTTCATTGGTCATGACCATGTGAAATCCGTAGTCGATCAGGCTCTTGCCCCGTGCTTTCGCATGCCAGGAATCGAGGGCTTCCGAAAGAGTTTGATCGCCGAAGGGAATGGCAAAGTCAATCAAGGAGGTCACGCCTCCGCGCGCTGCGGCCCGGCTGCCCGTGATCCAGTCATCGGAAGAGACCGTTCCACAGAAAGGCAATTCCAGATGGGTGTGAACATCAATGGCTCCGGGCAGGACGAGGTGTCCCTCTGCATCGATGATCTCCGAAGCCATGTCGGCCAGGCCGGGACCGATGGCCACGATCTTCTCGCCTTCAATGGCAAGATCGCCCTCGATGATGCCCTCGGGAGTGACAATCCTCCCGCCCGTGATGACCTTGTCGAAACCCATGCTATCTCCTTCCATCAGGCTTTGGCCGCGTATTCGATTGCAATGTCGAGAACCTCGAGCGCGAAGTCCACATCGTCTGCGCTGATGCACATGGGCGGCTTGATCCGGAGCACATTGCCGAAGAGACCGCCCTTGCCGACGAGGAGCCCTCTTTCACGCGACTGCTCCAGCACTTCTGCGCAGGCGGCAGTGGCCGGCTGATCCTCTTTGTCTCTCAGTTCCACGCCGATCATCAGTCCCATGCCTCGAACATCATAGATCAGTGAGTGCTTGTCCTTCAGTTTCAAAAGCCCCTCATGGAAGCGGGCACCGAGGACTTTCGAGTTTTCCTGCAGCCCCTCCTCCTCGATGACATCCAGAACCGCCAAGCCGGCCGCCATGGAGATCGGGTTGCCTCCATAGGTGTTGAAGTGAATGCGTTGCGTGAGGACTTCCGCGATCTCCCGGCGTGTGGCCACGGCAGCCAGGGGGGCGCCGTTGCCGATTCCCTTGGCCATGGTCACGATGTCGGGCTGCACATCGAAGTTTTCGAATCCCCAGAAATGATCGCCGGTGCGTCCGAAACCGGTCTGCACTTCGTCGGCAATGCAGAGGCCGCCGTGCTCGCGGACGATCCCGTAAGCTTCGCCCAGGTAGTTCCGGCTTCCATAAGTGGCGCCGCCCACTCCCTGAATCGGTTCGGCGATAAAGGCCGCCACCTTTCCCGGCGTGCTGAAGCGGATGATGTCCCGGATTTCCTCGGCCGAAGAGCTTGCGATTTCCTCGGGGCTTCCCTGATAGCGGCTACGCGAAGGATCGGGGCAGGGAACATGGTGGATGCCCTGCGAGTGGGGGACCGGGTACTTCCAGGTGTGATGACTGGTCAGGCCCATGGCCGTCGGGCTCGCGCCATGGTAGGCATTGCGGACGGCAAGGACATCGTGGTGTCCGGTGTAGAGCCTCGACATCATCAGTGCCAGGTCATTGGCCTCGCTTCCGCTGTTCACAAAATACAAGACATCCAGATCGCCGGGGAGTTTCGAAGCCAGGCGCTTTGCATACTCGCCGATCAGGGGATTCAGGTAGATCGTCGTCGTGTGCTGGATGCGCTGTAGTTGCTCGCTCATGGCGTCCGTGACCCTTGGATGGCAGTGCCCGCAGGAGACGGTCACGATGCCGGCAAAGAGATCCAGATAGCGTCGCCCCTTCTCATCGAAGAGATACTGCATATGCCCTTCCACGATCATGAGCGGCTCCTTGTAGAGCGTGAAAATCGCGGGGTTCAGGTGTTCCCGTCTTGTATTGAGAACCTCTCCGTAATCGGGACCATCGTAGGGCCGGGCTTGATGCTTGCAATCGGGCAGTGTCGGCTGAGACATTTACTTCCTCAAATCCGCCGCTATGGCAGAGCGGCTCAGTGTGAAATAGAGCAGGCCCGCAATCAAAAGGCCCACAAACCAGGCATAGGTGTAGATGCTGTCAAAGATGGCAGGAACGCGGGAAACAAGGCCGGCCGTATGCAGAAAGCCGGGCACATTGGGCAGAACGCCGAGGATCAGGGCTACAAGAGCGATCGGGTTCCATCCGCGCCGATAGGAATAGCGTCCTTCAATGAGAAAGAGATCCTCCACATGCAGTTCGGTTTTGCGGATCAGGAAGTAGTCCACAATCAGGATCCCTGCGATGGGGCCAAGCAGGGCTGAGTAGCCGATCAGCCAGGTGAAGATGTAGCCGCCCGTACTCTCGAGGAGTTTCCAGGGAAAGATCGCAATACCGAGTCCCGCCGTGATGAAGCCGCCCATGCGGAAACTGATCCGGTCAGGATTGATATTGCTGAAGCCATTGGCGGGAGCCACCACATTGGCCGCCAGATTTGTCGTGAGCGTGGCGACGGCAAGAACAAAGAGGGCGAGGGCGACGGTAAATCCCGTACCCATTTTCCCCATGAGCTGAACCGGATCCCAGATAGCCTCTCCGTAGATGACGACGGTGGCCGAGGTCACCGCCACTCCGATAAAGGCAAAGAGGGCCATGGTCGGAGGCAGTCCGAGTGCCTGCCCGAGAAGCTGGTCGCGCTGGCTCTTGCAGTAGCGGGTGAAGTCGGGGATGTTCAGGGCAAGAGTCGCCCAGAAGCCCACCATGGCCGTGAGGCTTGGGAAAAAGACCTTCCAGAACTCACCCTCTCTTGCGCCTCCTGCCACGAACTTCGAAGGAGCCGAGAGCATCTCTCCGAACCCGCCTGCCTTGCTATAGGCCCAGAAGAGCAGTGCAAGGCCCATGGCAATCAGGAAGGGGGCTGCCAGGGTCTCCAGCCAGCGGATGGATTCGGTTCCCTTGGCGATAAAGAAAACATGCATGCACCAGAAGCCGAGAAAGCAGAGCAACTGGACGGCGTTGATTCCGAGAACCGGCAGGGGTTCGCCCGTAAAGGCCTGTCCGCTGAGAACATTGAGCAGGGTGTAAATCGCCGCGCCGCCAATCCAGGTCTGGATGCCAAACCAGCCGCAGGCCACCAGTCCCCGAAGGATGGCGGGCACATTGGCTCCGAGGCTTCCAAAGGAAGAGCGCAGGAGAACCGGGAAGGGCACTCCGTGCTTTGTGCCCGCATGGCCGATGAGCATCATGGGAAGAAGCACGATCAGGTTGCCGAGGAAGACCGTGAGGATGGCCTGCCACCAGTTCATTCCTTCGCTGACCAGGCCGGCCGAGAGCATGTAGGTCGGAACGCAGACGACCATACCGACCCAGAGGGCGGCGATGTTCCCCATGCCCCAGGTTCTGTTCTCCGGGGGAACGGGAGCCAGGTCTTTATTGTAAAGACGCGCGTCGTAGTTCATGAGCCTCCCGCTCAGGGTGCGACCGTTTTCGTATAGGATTCGGGACGGCGGTCCCGGTAGAACTGCCAGACATTTCTCACTTCCCGGATGAGTTCCATGTCGAGATCGGCCACCACGACGGCATCTTCAAGGCGCGGTCCCTCCTCAATGATCTGCCCCCTCGGATTGGCGAAATAGCTAGTGCCGTAGAACTCTCCGAAGTTCCAGGGAGCCTCGGTACCGGGGCGGTTGATGGCTCCGACATAGTAGATATTGGCAACGGCAGCGGCCGGTTGCTCCAGTTTCCAGAGGTATTCGCTGAGGCCCTGAACCGTGGCAGAGGGATTGAAGACGATCTCTGCGCCTCCCAGTCCCAACTCTCGCCAGCCTTCGGGGAAATGGCGGTCGTAGCAGATGTAGACTCCCACCTTGCCGACAGCCGTATCAAAGACCGGGTAGCCCAGGTTTCCCGGGCGGAAGTAGAACTTTTCCCAGAAGCCGGGATTGCAGTGGGGGATGTGGTGCTTGCGGTACTTGCCCAGATAAGTGCCATCGGCATCGATGACGGCGGCCGTGTTGTAGTAAACCCCGGTTTCTGCTTCTTCGTACATGGGAACGACGATCACCATATCATGCTGCTTCGCCTTTTCCTGCATGATCCGGATGGTCGGGCCATCGGGAATCCGCTCGGTCATCTCGTACCACTTGATGTCCTGCTCGGCGGCGAAATAGGGGCCGTCGAAGAGTTCCTGCAGGCAGAGAATCTGGACACCCTTTTCTGCGGCCTCATCAATCAGCCCCAGGTGTTTCTCGAGCATGGCGCTTTTGATTTCCTGCACGCTCTTGCTGGCATCTGCACAGAGTGTGGCCTGGATCAGCCCTGCCCTGACGATTCTGGACATATCATCCTCCCAATCGAAGCTAAAGAGATGAAAAGCCTAGAGTTCCGTGCTTACTTGGTCAAGGGGATTCCCCTAAAATCAGCCTAGGGATGCTTCCACTGCCGATGCAGCTCGGCGATATGCCCGGCCTCCACCCCGCAACATCCTCCGAGCAGGGAGGCTCCCGCATCTTGTGCCCGAAGCAGATCACAGGCGAAGTCCTCCGGCGAAAGCCGGTAGACAGGTTTGCCATTTTCCATCAGGGGCAAACCTGCCGAGGGTTTTGCGATCAGGGGAAGGGAACTGAAGCGACTCACGCGCGAAATCAGGTCCGGCATGCCATGAGACGAGGGAGAACAGTTGGCTCCCATGGCGACCGCTCCTGTGTCTTCCATACGCTGGACGAGTTCCGCGAGCAGGGAATCATCGGGAATCCCCGAGGGAAAACACATCGAGACGCAGACTTCCAGGCCACTTCTCTCTGCACCCCGGACTGCGGCGGCCGCTTCCTCCGGATTCTGCATGGTTTCGATGAAGAAGAAATCCACGCCTCCTTTCGCCAGGAACTCCGCCTGTCTTGCAAAAGCCGCTTCCAGGACTTGAAGGGAGAGATCCTCCCGACCCGAAGGCCCCATGCTGCCGGCGACCAGAACTCCGGATCCGGCGACTTCTCTTGCGATTCTTGCCGATGAAAGGAGGATTTCTTCCTGATTCGAGCCGAGTGAGTGCTTTTCTAGGCGAAATTCGTTGCCACCGAAGCTGTTTGTCAAAAAAACATCGGATCCGGAATCCCGGAATCCGGTGTGGACTTCCTTCAGGAGTTCCGGTGATTCCAGGCAGGCGAGTTCCGGGGGTCGGGACTGCGGAAAGCCCCTTGCGGAGAGGGCGGCAGCCATCCCGCCATCGAGCAGCAGAGGGCCTTCGGAGAGCTTTTTCAAGAGTCTGGAAAACATGGGCAAAGGCTATCAATTTCCCGGGGGATTGTCCCGCAGAAATGCCGGAAGCCTTTATTTTTGAAAGAGATTGCTTTACAATTAAGGCATGACACCCACGCTGTACAGCATCCCTTTCCGGGAAAGAGGGGTCGGATTCTGCCTCTTGGCATGGATCTTCCTTTTTTCTCTGTTCTTTGATGGGAAGGGCCTGCGGGCAGCGGAAAGAAGGAGCGACGTGAACCCAACCGAGTCGCTTGGTTCTTCGGTGTTTCAGCTCTCTCTGGACAGAAACCCAAGGCAGACGACCCTGTCCGCCCTGGCTTCTGCCGGCGAGAGCGTGAACGCCGTTGTGTACAAGTTCAAGGATCCCCGGATCCTCTCCGCCTTGCAAGAGGCCGCGAAGAGGGGGGTCGCCTTGCGTATTCTTCTGGATGCCAAGGAGGCCGCTGAGAACGCAGGCATCACTCGCGCCCTTCAGGAGTGCGGCGCGGAACTGCGTCTTTGGCCCCGCTCCCGGGGTAAACTCCATGCGAAGTTCCTCATCATCGACTCCCGGCAGGTGCTTTCCGGCAGTTACAACTGGACCCTGTCCGGCGCCGGGAAGAATGTAGAACTCTTGAACATCTTTGAGAGCTCCGCAGATGTTCAGCGGCATGAAGAGCTCTTTGCTCAACTATGGAAGATGGCCTCACCATGACGCGAGTTCCCGAATCCTGGCGTCGTGGCCGTTTCTGGTCTGTCTTTCTCGGATCCCTGGCAGTCCTGTTTCTGGTTCTCGGCCTTGTCAAGGTGGACCGCAGGGTCAGCGGATCTTGCCAGCTACTTCCCCGCAGCCAGTGGACCCTGAGTGAACTGGGCCCGGGTAGCTATGAATCCCGCGCCGTGGATCACCAGAGTGGCGAGACACTTCACTATCGCGTCTATCGCTTTGATCGCCCGGCCATACTGGATCTGGAGCTATCCGATATTCCCGACAACCCGGGTCACCGAAGGGTGAATGAGGGAGACCTGATTGCACGGGTGCAATCCTCCTCTCTGGAACTGGAGATGGCAGAAAGGGCCCGCGCACTTGGCGATGCAAAGAGCTTGTTGGCAACTCTCAAGGCCGGGGAAAAACCGGAAGAGCTGGATAGAGCAAGCCTGGCGCAGAAACAGGCTCAAGCCAGTTACGATGCTTTCCTGCCCCAGCTTCTCCGGCAAAGGGAGATGCACCGGGAGGGAATCGTTAGCGATGAAATCCTGGAGGACTTCGAGGTTCGTGGAAAACTCCTGAGTCTGGACCTGGATCTGGCAAGAGCAGAACTCAGGGTTCTCTCTACCGGATCAAGGCCCGAGGAGATTGCCGCAGCCGAACAGACACTCCAGGGCCTGCAGGCGGAGATGTCCGCCATGGAAGAGGTTCTGCTCGCGCAGGAAATCCTCTCTCCTCTGGGCGGCCTTCTTCACTCCGGGCATGGGGAAGGGCAGTTGCTTCAGGTAAGCCGTCAGGATTCTTTGGTTCTTACCGTCCTGATTCCCCAGGAAAGAGCAGACTTTCTGAAGCATGGACAGCAGATTAGTTTTCATGTCCCCGGCATGAAGGGAACCCGCTTGCAGTGCCGTCTGCATCGAAGCGACTCCCGCACGATCGTAACCAGAAGCGGGAACTACATTGCCGTTTTTGCCAGCCTGGAAAACCCGGGGGAAGAACTCCTGCCCGGGATGCGCGGCTTGGCTTCCGTCTACGGTGAGCGGGCAAGTCTTCTCCGAATCCTCTACGAGAACTTCCTCCGTGGCCTGAAGCGTGAATTCTGGCACCTGATGGGCGAGGGTACATAGTGGCCAGTGCTTTTCGCAGATATGAACTGAAGTACCGTCTTCCGATTGCCTGGATGGAGGAAATCCGGGACATCGTTTTCCCTTTTGTCATTCACGACGAACATTGCAGGGACCTTCCCCGACAACGGTACACGGTAAGAAGCATCTACTTTGATACCGAGGATCTGGACTTCTTTTACGAGAAGCTCGACAGCGTCAATGTCCGCAAGAAGCTTCGCGTGAGAACCTACGACAGCGTCTGCAATGAGTCCGTGGCCTTTCTCGAGATCAAGCGCAAGATTGGTCGCCGTTCCGTGAAAGAACGGGTGCAGCTCACCGTGGGGGGAGTGGAAGAAGCTCTCAATGGCAGCTATCCTTCTCCGGATTTTGAGGACTGGGTCTTTTCGGATCGAAAGGTTCTTGAAAAGTTTCGATTCAACATGCGGGTGATGCACCTCGCCCCGGTAGTTCTCGTGAGCTATGAGAGGGAAGCCATGATTGGCAGGGACAACCCCCGCGACAGGGTCACCTTTGACCAGAACATCCGCAGCCTCTCGAATCCGGAAATGGATGACATTGGAGAGGATGACCCGCTTCGTCAGTTCGAGGACGAGTTCTTTGTCCTGGAACTGAAGTTCGACGACAATATGCCCTCCTGGATGTGCCGCCTTACCCGTCTTATGAACCTGATGCCTCGCTCCTACTCGAAGTATTGCGAAGGCATCAATGCCTGGGCACAGATTCCGCAGTAAGAAAGGTTCCTCATGGATGAACTGTTGCAGACACTGGCGATGAGACCCGAACCCTGGACGGGGGGAGAGGTTTTTCTCAACACGACTCTGGCCTTTCTCATGGGGCTTTTCGTCTCCTGGGTCTATCGTGCAACACAACGGCAACTGACGGTTTCCTTTTCCTTCCTGAACACCATCGTCCTTCTCTCCATGCTGATGAGCCTGGTCATGATGGTCATCGGCAGCAACATCGCCCGGGCCTTCGGTCTGGCCGGAGCCATGTCGATCATCCGTTTCCGCACGGTCGTCAAGGACACCCGCGACACGGCCTATGTCTTCTACGCACTGGCAGTGGGCATGGCTTGCGGTACGGGCAACCTGATGATTGCCGCCTTCGGAGGACTGCTCGTCGGATTGTTTGTCGGGATTCTCCACTGGACACGCCACGGCTCAAGCGGACACTCGGAGTTTCTTCTCACCTTCCAGCAACTGCCTTCAGACCATGAAGAGCAGCGCCGAATCTACCTGCCCGTCTTTGAGCAGTACTTTCGAAGTTATGACCTGGTGAATGTCAAAAGCCGTAAAATGGGAGATGTCATCAAGCTCAGCTTCATGGTGACGCTCAAGAACCCATCGGATGTCGACCAGATCGTTGGCGATCTTTCGGGACTGGAAGGTCTGATGAAGGTGAACCTGCACTGGGGCGAAAAGGCCGAGAACTGAGCCAGAAACCTGCAAAGCGTTGTCAGCTCTCGTCATCCTATGGTATAATGAATATCGAAACTTAACGATCTCGGGAGGATCCCCATGCGTCTGGCCATCGTCTGCCTGTCAGTTCTGCTTGTCTTGCCCTCACTCGCACTCGAGGAATCACATACCCTGCTTCGATTCTACATCGAGTCAGAAGAGGATATGAACTACATCCTGATCAACCCCGATGAACTCGACATTACGGAGTCGGGGCGAGCCTGGGATTACTATGACATCGTCGTGCAGCGTGAGGACTACATGAAGCTCACTCTTCGTGGCAGCCGGATCGAGGTGCTTCAGGATGACCTGGAGAACTTCTACGCTTCGCGCCTGGACAGCCGCACGAACTTCGGCATCTATCACACCTACAGCGAGGCCATCGCCTGGATGGACAGCCTCCACATGCTCTACCCCGAAGTGGTCAGCGAGAAGTGGTCCATCGGTCAAAGCCATCAGGGGAACGATCTCTGGTGCTTCCGGGTTTCCGACAATCCGGAGCAGGATGAGGTGGAGCCGGAGCTTCTCTTTGACGGACTGCATCATGCCCGCGAGATTATGGCCTCGGAAATGCCCCTGATGCTGGCCGAGTACCTCGCGGAGAATTACGGGGTCGACCCGGAGATTACCTATCTGCTTGATAATCGCGAAGTCTACTTCGTTCCCATCGTCAACCCCGACGGATTCCTCTACAACGAGTCCACCAATCCGAACGGCGGAGGAATGTGGCGGAAGAACCGTCGCAATAATGGCGGAAGTTACGGCGTGGACCCGAACCGCAACTATCCCTACGAGTGGGGTCTGGACAGCGGGAGTAGCGGGAGCCCTTCGAGCGAAACCTATCGCGGTCCCTATGCGGCCAGCGAGCCGGAAGTGCAGGCCATGATCGCGCTGATCAATGACCATCAATTCGACCTTCGCCAGAGTTGGCATTCCTACAGTGAACTCACGCTCTATCCCTGGGGTTACACCACTGCCGACACACCCGACGAGGAACTCTTCCGTGACATTGCCGCAGAAATGGTCAAGTACAATGGCTATGCGCCTGGGCAACCCGGGGACGTTCTCTACATCGTCTCGGGCGGTACCTTCGACTGGGATTACGGCGCACAGGGTGAACACGAGAAGATCTTCGGATTTACCAACGAGATCGGTCATTCCGGCGACGGTTTCTGGCCGCCGGAATCCCGCCGCCAGCAACTCTTTGAGGACAATCTCTGGCCTTCACTCTACATGATCCAGATTTCCGGAAGCCTGCGCGCCGTTCAGTTCAGCCACAGCCCGGCTCCCTTCACGCCGGACTTCTATTCACCGGTCGAAGTGCAGACTATCCCCACGGGCTATGAGGGTACTGCGATTGACCCGGCGAGCGTCACGCTTCACTACCGTTTGAACGGGGGAGAGTTTGTTGATCAGCCGATGACGGCCACGGGAGTTCCCGGGGAATATGGATCCTCCATTCCCGCTCAAGCCGTGGGAAGCGTGGTCGAGTACTTCCTTACGGCAAACGATGTCGGCGGGCACACGGGAAGCAGCCCCTTCGGTGCGCCCCTGAATCTGCATTACTACGAAATCGGCGAGAGCTTCGAGCACACGATGGAAGCCGAACGAGGATGGACTGTGGGAGCTTCCGACGACGATGCCACGACCGGAGTCTGGGTGCGCGTGGATCCGGTGCCTACGGGCTGCCAGCCAGGTGACGACCATAGTGCCGATGGAACTCTCTGCTGGATTACCGGACAGCATCCCGGTGGAAGTGACGGGGCCAACGATGTGGACAGTGGAAAGACCACTCTCTTCAGCCCGAGCTATGACTTCAGCGGTGCTACTTCCGCAGTCTTCAGCTACTGGAAATGGTACTCCAACGACCAGGGTGCCGATCCGAACAATGACTGGTGGGATGTGGATCTCAGCAATGACGGCGGCAACAGCTGGATCTCCCTGGAACACACGACGACTTCGAGCAATGCCTGGGTGCAGGAGAGCTTCGACCTCTTTGACCATGTCGGAGAAGCAGGGGTCTTGCAGCTACGCTTCATTGCCTCGGATGAAGGTTCCGGCTCCCTGGTCGAAGGCGGCGTCGATGACTTCCTGCTCGCCGGCATCTTTGACACCACGGGAGACGATGGACTCAGCGTTTCCTTTGTGGACCGCCTGCATCAGAACAACCCCAATCCCTTCAATCCGAAGACGGAAATCCGTTTCAATCTGGCAGAAGAGGGTCCGGCTCTTCTGCGCGTCTTTGATTCACGGGGCCGGGTGATTCGGGTTCTTGCTGAAGGCGAGCATGCCGCTGGCGAGCACCTGCTTTCCTGGGATGGCAGGGACGTGACAGGCCACCCGCTTCCAAGTGGCGTCTACTTCTATCGTCTGGAAACGCGAGACCGTGTCGCCAGTAAGAAAATGGTGCTGATCAAGTGATCAAGAAGCTTCTTTTTACCCTCTGCCTTCTCCTGCTAGTGGGAAAGTTCGCGGGTTTCTTTGCGCCTGCAGAGAAAGCTCGCGAGCCGAATGCACGCCCCAATGAGTGGTTCTGGACACAGCGTGCCTGGCCCCATTCGGGTGTGAACCATGACGCCTGGAGACAGTCGGTCGAGGAAGCACGGAGGATGCAGGCGGAGTCAGGGCTGAATCGAAATGCCTGGGTGCAGGCCGGCCCGGACAACATCGGCGCAAGGGTAACGGACCTTGCCCTTCATCCCACGCAGGGGAATATCGTCTATGCGGCCATGGCCAGCGGGGGAGTATTCCGCTCAGTAGATACCGGTGCTAACTGGGAACCGATCTTTGATGATCAGCCTTCCCTGTCAGTGGGCTCCGTGGCTCTTGATCCCCAGAACCCGGAACGGATCTATGTCGGGACGGGAGAAGCCAATGCGGCCAGCCTGAGCTTCTTCGGTACGGGGCTCTATCGTTCTCTGGACGAGGGCCAAAGCTGGGAGTATTCCGGTCTGGAGGAAACGCGTTACATTGCCCGGATCGCTGTGGACCCCGGTGATTCCAATCGCATCTTTGCAGCGGGAACGGGAAGCCTCTTCAGTCCCGATCCCCATCGTGGCGTTTATCGAAGTGAAGACGGGGGCGACTCCTGGAGCCTGGTTTTCTCCCTGACGGATTCCACCTCCTGCATCGACCTTGTGATCAATCCCCAGAACCCGGATGAAATCTATGCCGCCATGTGGGAGCGCATGAGAGGCTTGACCTATCGCCGCTCCGGAGGGCCTTCCAGTGGAATCTGGCGCAGTCAGGATGGGGGCGAGAGCTGGTCGGAACTGAGTAGCGGTCTGCCCACGGACAGTCATGTCGGGCGTATCGGGCTGGCCCTCTGCGCCGAAAGCCCGGACATTCTTTATGCCATCTACGCAGACGACAGCAGCTATTTTGACGGCGTCTACAAGAGCTCAAACGGTGGGGACAGTTGGAGCCGCTGCAATGACTCCTCCCTTTCCGGCATGTACAGCTCCTATGGATGGTGGTTCGGGAATATCCGGGTGCATCCTTCAGACCCGAACCAGGTGTATGCTCTGGGTCTGTATTTCTATCGCAGCCAGAACGGGGGGCAGAGCTGGAGCGAGGTGGGCGGAAACATGCATGTGGATCACCACGCCATGGCCTTCGTCCCCGGCAGTCCCCACACAATCTTCAATGGCAATGACGGCGGTCTCTATCGAAGTGGAAACGGGGGAGACAGTTGGACGAAACTCGGTAATCAGCCGACCTCGCAATTTTATGCCATTGAGGTGGACTACCAGAATCCCGAGCGACTTTACGGAGGAACCCAGGATAACGGAACCCTGAGAACATTGAGCGGAGCCACGGACGACTGGGAAAGGATTCTGGGCGGGGATGGCTTTACCTGCATCGTGGACCCCGGCAATGCGAACCGGATCTATGCCGAGTACCAGTATGGCGGGCTCTGTCGTTCCACCAATGGGGGAAGCAGTTTCAGTTCAGCTACCTCCGGGATCTCCGGCTCGGATCGTCGCAACTGGTCGACTCCCGTGGTCCTCGATCCCAACAACTCCCAGACCATGTACTACGGAAGCTATCGACTGTATCGAAGCCTGAACGGAGCCTCCAGTTGGTCGGCCATCAGCGGAGACCTCACCGGGGGGAACCACGGTGCCAATTTCGGAACCATCACAACAATCGCCGTAGCTCCTTCCAATTCCAGTGTAATCTACGCAGGAACCGATGATGCGAAGGTATGGAGAAGCACGGACGGGGGCACAAATTGGGACTACCTTGCCGATTCTCTCCCCGAGCGTTGGGTGACGCGCATTGCCGTGGATCCTTACGATGAGGACATTGCCTACATCAGCTATTCCGGCCTGCGCTGGGACGAAGCGGTGTCGCATGTGTTCTGTACCACAAACGGTGGCACTTCCTGGACAGACATCAGCGGGAACCTCCCCGAGCTTCCCGTAAGTGTCATTCTTGTGGATCCGGACTTCCCTTCCAGACTCTATGTCGGTACGGATCTCGGCTGCTATTTCAGCGATGGAGGAACATTCTGGCAGGCACTGGGTTCCGGGCTTCCCAATGTGCCGGTGCTGGACCTGAAGCTTCATGAGCCTACACGCACCCTGATTGCGGGAACTCATGGCAGAAGCATGTTCCGACTGGAACTTCAGGATCCTACCGAGGCCGCCGACACGGCTCCCCTGCAACTGCAGCAGAACTATCCCAATCCCTTCAATCCGAAAACAGAGATCCGCTTTGACCTGGAGAAAGCGGGCCTTGCGAAGCTTCGGATCTACGATTCCTCGGGAAGGTGGGTTCGCAGTCTGCTGGAGGGAAGTCTTCCTGCAGGAGAGCATCGCCTGCATTGGGACGGTCGGGATCATCGAGGGCGGGACTGTGCGAGCGGCACCTATTTCTATCGGCTGGATACCGGCGTGAAACAGCTGAAGAGAAAGATGCTTCTCATTCGCTAGCGAGCCAGCGTGATCTTCAGGCTTTCCTTACGATCTCCCCTTCGAAGCTGTACGAGATAGGTTCCACTGGAGCAGCTTTCCCCCTGATCGTCCCTTCCGTCCCATTGCAGTGAATGGCTTCCGCTTTCCCGGTGCATCCGCTCGAACTGTTTCACTCTCTTTCCCTGAACATCGTAGATTTCCAATTCCATCAGTCCTGCTTCGGGAAGGCGGAAGTGGATCGTGGTTTTCGGGTTGAAGGGGTTCGGGAAATTGCTGAGGGCGAAACGCCCGAAGTCAGGAGCGTCCTCGCTTGCCGTGGGATCGAGATAGTCGTAGTCCCAGATACCGCGGCCGTAGGTGGCGTAGCGGATCACGCCAAGGGCGGGCACCGTCTCTACGCTCCAGAAAGTCGTAAGCGGTGCTTCGCTTCCTCCGGCATAGCTCCAGACTTCCGTGGCGGGGTCGAAGCGCCAGGGCCCAGCATCGGTAGCTGCGTGCAGGGCCTCTCCCGGGGATTCCAGAGCGAGTTCATAGACAAGTGTCGAGGGCAGGCCATCGGAAAGCGGGGTCCAGTGTTCTCCTCCGTCTACAGTTTGATAGACCGCCGGGCCGCTGTAGCCGCTTCCCGCGAGCCAGGCGACAAGCGGGTCGGTCCCAGAATGCAGGATGCCGGTTCCATAGAAATAGTGAGAGGAGGGACCTGTGTCTGAAGAGAGGTTCCAGTTTTCTCCACTGTCGCTGGAATGCCAGATGCGGCCTGTGTTCGTGCAGACAATGCGGCGGCTGAGATCCGCGGGAGAGATCGAGAGGGCGGTCAGATAGGATCCTCCAGCCACGGTGAAGTCCTGACTACCGGCGGTCCAGTCCACGGACATGACGCCATCCCAGGTTCCCCGGTGAAGGTGCTTTGCACAGAAGAAGACGGACTGCGAGTCCTCGGGGTCTGCGAGAATGAAGGGCAACCAGGAGTAGCTCTCATCGGCCGGGAAGTCTGCATCGTAGAGGCTCGGGTTTTCTTCGCCGACATGGATCAGCAGGAAACCCGGATAGACCGAGTAGACCCAGTCGTGGCTGCCGTTGGAAGAAGTCAGGTGTCCGTAGTCACCGCTCCAGATTTGCGTAAAGTCCAGACTGCCGCTGTCGCCGTTCAGTTCATCGCAACGCTGGTAGCCCTGGTCCTGGGCACCGGCGAGAATCCTCCAGGGGTTGAGCACGCTGGTATGGGTTCCGTAGTACTGGCTGACGCCCAGTCCCTCGAGCGAGATGTTCTGCACAACGGCCACATTGTTGATCCCCCGGTAGAGTCCTCCGTCCGTGGCGATGTACATGAGTTCTTCCGAGCCGGTCCAGAGGCAGTCGAAGCCGGGAAGGTCCGCGTGCAGGCGGTATAGAGGATTCGAGTAGTAGTCGTACCAGTTGTTGACCTTGTTGAAACTGCCGCCTCCGTCGAGGGACCGGAATAGCTCGACGCCACCGAAGAGAACCAGGTTCGGATTGACGATCGACGAGGCAAGGGTTTCCCAGAAGTCATCGATGTCGTAACGGTATTCCCAACTCAGGCCTGCATCCATTGAACGATGCAGGGTCCACTCCGAACCTATTTTTGTGGCGGCATAGAAGGTCGGCGCCCCGGCTTCGCTTCCGGCCAGGACCACCTTGCCAGGAGACGAACCGTGGATGAAACCGACGAAGTTCCAGTTTGCGCCCAGATCATCGCTGCGATAGAAACTCCGGGCCTTGGCGACATAGATGCTGCCGCCCTGCTGTCGGTCGAGCCAGAAGTCGCCGACCGCAGTGTTCAGGTGATAGATCTCGGTGTAGCTGCGTCCTGCATCTTCGGAGCGAAAGAGTTCTTTCCCGTTTCCTGCGCTGACGATCATGAGATAGACGCGGTCATTGCTGGAGAAATCGCGAGCCACGCGCTTGACCTTCTGGATACTGCCGGGCAGCCCGGAAGGCAGGTGCCAGCTTGCTCCTCCGTCCTCACTGTAGTGAACAAGACCGCCGTCGGTGACGGAGGTGATGACCTCTGTGCCGGAGCCGGCCACTGCCAGCCCATGGGAACCGCCGTAGAGATTGTCGGAAACCGGTCGCCAGCCCTGTCCCATCAGGCTGCCCTTCCAGACGCCGCCCTTGGAAGAGCCTCCGTAGAGGCTGTCGCCCTCCAAAGAAAGTGCCGCGCAGTGCATGCGCCCGGCGAGGTTGTGGCTGCCTCTTTCCGTCCAGAGATCGGTTCTCCGTCCCTTGCGTTTTTCCTGAAGGAGAAGACCGTTCGCCCGGTTGATGGCCTCCCAGTCCACGCCGGGAGCAGCCCGGTGCATCTGACGCATCCACTCCTTGCGGCCCTTTCGGTTCTGCCTTTCCGCTTCGCTGTCCAGGCGGTGTTCAGTGGGCATGGGCACGGCAGTGCTTCGATGCGAGTTCACCCAGACAAGGCCCAAGAGTGTCACGAGGAGGGCCACTGAGACGAGATTGCGTTTCATATTCCTCACTTCAGGGGAACGAGTTTTCTGGTTTCCTCTGCCGCTCCTTTAAACTTCCTCGGGCGATTCCGTGGGCTTCGGCAGCGTGGGGTTCAGGCAGAAGTGGTCTTCCGCGATGGCAGATACGGTAAGGAGAATCAGGATCGTCTGTTTCATGGTTTCCTCGGAGGATGTGGCAGAATGACTTGTCCATTATAGCAGGGCCATGGGGCTGAATCCACGGAGAAACGATCCACCCGGGTTTGACTTTCCCGGAAAGTTTCCGATCTTCCGTATTCAACCCCTCAGCAGGAGCTTATCCATGATTAGATTTCTGTGTCTTGCCCTCATCCTTGTCTCCCTTTCTCTCTCGGCCGCGGAGTACAGCATCGATTCCGGCCACAGTGAGGTGGCCTTCAAGGTCCGCCATCTGGGCATCAGCAAGGTGTCCGGCCGCTTTGACGATTTCAGCGGGACTGTTCACTGGGATCCTGCTCATCCGGAGGCATCTCGTGTGGATGCTGTGATTGGAATGAGCAGCATTGATACCGATAGTGAAAAGCGGGATCGCCACCTCCAGAACGAGGACTTTTTCGATGTAGAAAAGTACCCGGAGATGACTTTCTCATCGACTCGGGTCCGGGAAATCAGCGATGGTGGTTTTCTCCTCGACGGGGAGCTCAGTCTCCACGGAGAGTCGAAGCCGGTGACTCTGGAAGTTGAGCTTGTCGGACAGATGACGGATCCACGGGGCAACCTGCGTGCGGGCTTCAGTGCTCGCACGAAGATTGATCGCCGCGACTTCGGGATTTCCTGGAGCCGGACGATGGATGGAGGAGGCCTGGTGGTCGGGAATTTCGTGGAGGTTTCCATCGAGATTGAGGCCATTTCACGCATGGGGGAGTGAGTTGGCGAAGAACCTGGAAATCCGGTCATTCTCTGTGAAGGCCGGGGGTCAGGTATTAGTCGATTCTCTCAATGCCACGCTGCATCCCGGGCGGGGGCTTCTGCTGGAGGGTCCTTCGGGCTCGGGAAAGAGCAGCCTTCTGCGTTGTGTTGCAGGTCTGGACGACCCCTTCGCGGGGGAAGTCCTGCTGGACGGACGGGGCCCCGATGACTGGGGATGGCCTGCCTGGCGACGCCGGGTCCTCCTGCTGGGGCAGAAGCCTGTTTTCGTGGATTCCATCGTGGAGGACGCTCTTCGTCGTCCTTTCGCCTACAGCTCCTGTGATGAGGAGTTCTCATCGGATCGGGCGAAGGAACTCCTTGACCGGCTGGGCCTGCTTGCCTTCCTTCGTCGTCAAATCCGGGAACTCTCCATCGGGCAGCAACAGCGGATTGCCTTTCTGCGTTCACTCCTGCTGAAGCCGGATCTTCTCCTTCTTGACGAACCCAGCGCCTCCCTCGACCTGGCCTCCCGAAACCGCCTGGCCACCCTGATCGAAGATGAGATGAATCAAAGGGGAATGATGATTCTCCTGGCCAGCCATGATCAGGGTCTGCGGGAACGCCTGTCTGGTCTTTGCGATTCCTTCGCCGGGTTCCTTGGCCGGGAAGGAGGGGACTCATGAGGGAAGTCATTCCTCTCGGAGTCGGCGACCTGGCGATCGCTTCGACCCTGGTTCTCCTGGCGGGTCTTCTCAGCTTCTCTCTCAAACTCAGGCTGGAAAAACGCCTGGCCTGGGCGGCCTTTCGAAGCGTCGTGCAGTTGCTTCTTGTCGGCTATGTCCTTGAGTCCCTGTTTCAAATCAACCGGGCCTCGGCGGTACTGATTCTCGCTCTCTTCATGATTGCCATTGCCAGCCATGCAGCCCTGCGCCGCAGTAGCCGCAAGTTCTCGGGCGCCCTCAGTCTCAGTTTTCTGGCTCTCACCGCCAGTGCAATGATCAGCACATTGGCCGTCAGTGGAGCGGTAATCGGAATTGAACCCTGGTATCAGCCGAGGTACTTCATCCCGCTTCTGGGAATGGTGCTTGGCAATGGCATGAACGGGATTTCTCTCTGCCTCGACGAGTTTCTCAGCCGGCTGGATGAGGGTCGAGAAGAAGTGGAGATGGAACTAGCCCATGGTGCCAGCCGTTGGGAAGCCGCTCTTCGTCCCCTGAGAGAGGCGGTTCGTCGGGGAATGGTTCCGGTCATCAATGCCATGAGCATTGTCGGGATTGTGGCACTGCCGGGAATGATGACCGGGCAGATTCTCGCCGGAGCCGATCCGCTTCAGGCCGTGAAGTACCAGATCGTCGTCATGTTCATGATTGCGTCGGCCACCGGACTGGGGGCGACTTTCATGGCACTGCTCGCCTTTCGCAAGCTCTTCAACTCAAGGCATCAACTCTTGTCCGGGAGAATCAGAAGGCGGCCTTCCCCGTAATCTCCTTGCCCAGAATGAGGGTGTGGATCTCGTGGGTTCCCTCGTAAGTGATGATGGACTCCAGATTGCAGGCGTGGCGACCGGCCTGGTACTCCAGACTGATTCCATTGGCACCGAGAACCTGACGACATCGGCGGGCGATCTCCAGTGCCCGTGCGGAGTTTTCCCTTTTCGCCAGACTGATCTGAACTGCCGTGACCTCTCCTGCATCCTTCAGTTCCGCAAGTCTCTCCACGAGGAGCCGTCCCTGGATGAGAGAAGCAAGCATGTCGGCCAGTTCCTTCTGGATGAGCTGGTTTTCATCAAGGCTCTTCCCGAAGCTCACCCGATCCCGGCTGAAGTCAGCGGCCTCCTCCAGACAAGCCATGGCGGCTCCCAGAGTTCCCCAGGCGATGGAGTAGCGGGCCTGATTCAGGCAGGAAAGAGCGCTCCCCAGATTCCGGGTCTCCGGCAGAAGTGCCTCGGGTCCCAGGCGCACTTCATCGAAGGCGAGGCTGGCCGTGTCCGAGGCCCGCAGGCTCATTTTTCCCTTGATGGAGTCGGCGGTGAAACCCGGGGTTCCCTTTTCGACCAGAAAGCCGCGAATCCCGTCTTCGGTCATGGCCCAGACGAGGGCAAGGTCCGCCAGTGTTCCATTCGTGATCCACATCTTGCTTCCCTGAAGCAGCCAGTCGTCTCCGTCTTTCGTGGCACGGGTCTTCATGCCGCCGGGATCTGATCCCGAGTCCGGTTCGGTCAGTCCGAAGCAGGCGATCTTCTTGCCGCTTGCCAGTTCCGGAAGCCAGCGGGTTTTCTGTTCCTCACTCCCGAAGCGATGGATCGGGTACATGCAGAGGCTTCCCTGGACGGATGCAAAACTGCGAAGTCCACTGTCGCCCCGTTCGAGTTCCAGCATCATCAGTCCATAGGCGCGGCTTCCGAGGCCGGGAAGCCCATAGCCGCTGAGCGTGGGGCCGAAGAGACCGATCTCTCCCATGCGACTGGCAAGTTCCCTGGGAAACTCGCCCTTTTCCCAGAGTTCGGGAAGATGGGGAAGGGCTTCCTTTTCAACGAAGTCGCGTACGGTGCGCTGGATGATCCGCTCTTCTTCGCTGAGAAGGTCGTCCATGCGATAGAGATCGAGCCAGTGGGACATGTTTCCTCCTGATTGCGGAAGAGTAGAGCAGATTTCCCATTCGAATTCCAGTGTTTCAATTCGAGCTTCGGATTGACAGTCCTCCGGAGTCAAGATAGCGTGAAATGAGGAGGGAGATGTCAAACAGGAAATCAGACTGGATTCCCGAGCCCGGGCAGGGTCGCACTTTTCTGCTTCTGATGGCTCTCGGGGCCTTTCTCCGATTCTTCAGGATCGGACAGCAGAGCTTCTGGGCCGATGAGGTCACTTCTCTCTGGGCGGCCGGCTCCCGGGGAGCCTCTCTTGCGGAAGGACTGTCGGAGACCTTTCACGGACCTCTTCACTTTCTTGTCCTGAGCCTCTGGTCGAAAATCGGGGGCTTTGGAGAGGTCTGGAGCCGCAGTCTGTCAGCCATTACCGGTCTTCTCGCTCTTTGGGCCATCTACCTTCTCGCCCGCCGCCTGGCGGGTTCCCGCGTGGCGCTGTACTCCCTCTTCCTTCTTGCGATCTCTCCCCTCCATGTCTGGTACTCGCAAGAAGTGCGGAACTACTCGCAGCTCTTTCTATTTGCTCTGCTCTCGATGATCTTCTTCCTTCGCATTCTGGATCGCGGAGGATGGAAGAACTGGCTGCTCTTCCTTCTGCTTTCACTGGCGGGCTTTTTCAGCAATCTTGCGATGGCCTTTCTCATCGCCTTCCAGGCTCTATGGCTCTTGATCCAGAAACCCCGTCTTGCGAAAAAACTGCTTCTCGCCCTTGCTCTTCTTTTGATCCTGCTTCTTCCCTGGTTTTCCCAACTGGAAATCGGATGGCGTCCCGACATGGTGGGGAAGGCCGGGGTCGTGAGAAATGTGAACTTCCACCCTCTGGCAATTCCCTACACTCTGGTCGTGTACAGCGTGGGGGATACGATCGGGCCGAGCCGCAATGAAATGAACCGGGCACTTTCTGCCGATCTCTTTCGGCCCTTCCTTTACTACTTTGCCGCGGCGGGTCTGGTGTTTGTCTCTCTCTTTTTACTCGGCCTCCGGGAGCGATGGAAGAAGCCGGAAGGAGCGATGTTCTTCCTCCTCTGGCTCTTGGTTCCCATGCTGCTGGTGGCTCTTCTCGCCTTCCTCAATGTGAAGGCCTACAATGTCCGCTATGCATGGCTGGGAATGCCCGCCTACCTGATTCTTCTCGCTTCGGCCATCGCCTCCGGGCCGGCTCGCTGGCGATGGGCCTTTCTGATTGCGATCAGCGTCCTCAGTTTTTTCCCCCTTACCAATCTCTACGGCAACTCTCGCTATTGGAAACCGGACGCAAGGGAGGCCGCCAGCCTGCTCCATGAGAAGAGCCGCGAGGGTGACCTGGTGCTGGTCTATTCCATTACGGAACCTCTCGAACACTATTACCGGGGGCCCGGGGACCTGAGGGGACTCGACTGGGCCATGCCTTCAACGGACACCTTCCGGGAACGCTTCGCAGAATTCGAAAAGAACTATGAACGCGTCTGGCTTGTGGACTACCGGGCCTGGTACATGGACCCCGCAGGAGAGATTCCGAAGACCTTTGAACAGAGTTGGTCCCTGTCCGAAGTTTTCCGGGTTCCCGGCATCGAGATTCGCTTCCTTCAGGGACGAAAGGAGAAAGAATGAAACGCTGGAGATGGGATCAATGGCTGGGTGTCATGACCTTGCTGGCCTTTTTGCTGCGCCTGATCTGGATCCTCACTCTGGAATCGCGGATCTTCTGGTATGACGGTCAGGAGTACCTGCGTCTGGCGCATTCCATCCTTTCGGGAGCCGGCTATCGGGATGCCAATGGCGATCCCACGGCCTACTGGCCTCCCGGCTATCCCTTCTTCGTGGCTGTCTCCGGGGCGAAGATCCTCGGTGTACGCTTGATGCAGGCTCTTCTGGGAGCCCTGACGGTTCCCCTGGCCTTTCTTGCAGCACGCAGAATCTTCGGTACGCGCCCGGCACTTTTGGCGGCGTTTTTTGTCACGATTTACCCGCTCTACATTTACGCGGCGGGTTCGTTTTATGCGATTTCACTGCAGACCCTGCTGATGCTGTCGGTCTTTGCCCTCTGCCATCGGGCTCTGGAGAAGGATCGTCAAAGCTCGGCTCTTCTTGCGGGGATCTTCGGAGCCTGGGCGGCCCTGACTTCTGCCTCGGCTCTTCCGGCTCTCTTGCTTGCCGCCGCCTGGCTGAAGACCGAACGCTGGCGTAGGGGTTCCCTGCGCCGGGGCTTCCGTCTGGCTCTGGTTTTCATTCTTCCCATTCTCTTGTCTGTGGGAGCCTGGACTCTCCGCAACCATCATCACTTCGGGCGTCCCGTTCCGGTCTCTCTCAATGGGGGCTATAACTTCTGGCTGGGTAATTCCCCCGGCGTAAAAGCGACGACAGGGAATCGCTGGACCGAAGAAATGCAGGAGGAGTTCGCTGAAATCTCCCTTGCGAATCCAGGCGAAGCAGCGCTGGATGCCGCTCTCTACGAGCGTGGCAAGGAGTATGTCGCCAAAGATCCAGCAGGGTTTGTGAAGCTGTCCCTGTCGAAGGCTGTGAATCTCTGGCGACTCTGGCCCGCGCCCATGACAGAGGATCGGCCGGGTCTGGATCTGGAGAAAGTGATCAGTGTCCTGAGTTACGGACTTCTCTTGCCCTTCGGATTATTCGGAGTCTTTCGTGCCTTGCGGAGTTCATCGGCGGCGCGCCTGGCCCTGCTCTTTTTCCTTTCCTACACGGCCCTGCACGCCTTTTTCATCGCCAAGTTCCGCTTCCGGCTTCCCCTCGATGCCATTCTCTTTCTCTATGCGGCGGGAGTCCTGGCGGATCTTGCAAGTCGCCTGGGCTGGGATTTTTGGAAGGAAGAGCCGCGGGCCTGATTACTCGGTTTTGGCCGCTTCCTCTTGACCGTCAAGGGCGTTTTCCAGCGTGTGCCAGGAGAGGGTGGCGCACTTGACACGCATGGGAAACTCCCGCACTCCCGCAAAGACCGAGAGCTTTCCGAGATTTCCCTTCTCGACTTCCTCGTCTTTCGGGGTGGTTGCCATCTGCACAAACTCGGCAATCAGTTCCCGGGCCTCTTCCTCACTCTTACCCTGCAGGGCTTCGGTCAGCAAGGAGGCCGAGGCCGTGGAAATCGCACATCCACTTCCTTCAAAGGAAAGATCTTCTACCACGCCGTCTTTGATTTTGAGAAAGAGAGAGAGCCGGTCTCCGCAGAGGGGATTGTGTCCTTCTGCACGGTGGCTGGCCGCATCCATGATGCGGAAGTTCCGCGGTTTTCGCCCATGGTCGAGGATGATATCCTGATAGAGATCCCTGAGTTCACTCATACGCGGAAAAACTCCCTTGCCTTGTGAAGTGCGTCGACGAGAGCATCGACATCCTCACTGTCATTGTAAAGTCCGAAGCTGGCGCGTGTAGTTCCGGGGACCCCGAAAAAGTCCATCACCGGTTGGGCGCAGTGATGTCCGGTGCGGATGGCAATGCCATGCTGATCGAGGAAGGTGCCCAGATCGTGGGGATGAATGCCATCCATAAGAAAGGAAATCGACGCGATGCGCTCCCGGGCTTCCCCGAGAATCGAAAGCCCCGGGACTTCACGAAGACGAAGCAGGGCTTCTTCCTGAAGCCTGAGCCCATGCTGATAGACTCTGTCCATGCCGATGCCTTGCAGGTAGTCGAGAGCTGCGCCGAGACCGATGGCCTGGGCAATGGGTGGCGTGCCCGCTTCAAACTTCGCGGGGATTTCCGCATACTGGCTCTTCTCAAAGCTGACCGAGAGGATCATGTCTCCGCCGCCCTGCCAGGGTTCCATCTTCTCGAGCAGTTCCGCTCGTCCGTAGAGCACTCCGATTCCTGTGGGTCCGTAGCACTTGTGCCCCGAAAAGGCGAAGAAGTCGCAGTCAAGATCCTGAACATTGACCGGCATGTGGGGGGCGGACTGGGCGCCGTCAAGAAGGACGGGGATCCCCTTCTCGTGGGCCCTGGCAATGATGTCCTTTACCGGATTGACGCTGCCGAGAGCATTGGACACATGGGCGAGAGCCAGCAATCTGGTTTTCGGACCCATGAGCTCGTCAAGACTGTCGAGAAGGAGTTCGCCCCGGGAACTCATCGGGATCACCCGGATTCTGGCTCCTGCCTCGGCGGCGACAATTTGCCAGGGAACAATATTGGAATGGTGTTCGAGGGCGGAAAGTAGAATCTCGTCGCCTTCGCGGAGCCTCGGGCGCAGAAATGCGCGAGCCAGAAGATTGATGCTTTCTGTCGTGCCGCGGGTGAAAATGATCTCGCGGCTTTCCCCTGCCGAGAGAAATACCCGCACCTTCTCCCTTGCATTTTCATAGGACTCGGTGGCTTGGGCACTGAGATCATAGACACCGCGATGGATGTTCGCATAGTCCCTTGAATAGAAGCGCGTCAGCGCTTCGATCACGGTTTCGGGCTTCTGGGTGCTGGCGGCACTGTCGAGGTAGTGGAGCCTGCGATCAGGGTCGGCGAGCAGGGGGAAGTCCTGCTTGCAGGAAAGGGATTCTGCGGGAGAGTTCATGGCATCTCCTAGAGGCTGGCCTCGATGGTTTCCCCCCGGGGAAGCCGTCGACGAAGTTCCGCACTGAGGGTCTGTCGTAATGGCTCCAGTTCCATTCGGTCGAGAACTTCACTGGCAAAGGCATAGGTCAAAAGGGCCCGGGCGGTTTCTTCCCCGATGCCACGACTTCTGAGGAAGAAGATCTGCGCGGGATCGAGTTGCCCCGTGGTCGAACCATGGGAACACTGCACATCGTCTGCGTGGATTTCCAACTCGGGGCGACTTTCCACGATTGCGTTTTCGGACAGAAGCAGGTTGCGGTTCTTCTGTTCGGCCACGGTGTGCTGGGCGCCCTGTTCCACGAGGATTAGTCCCTGGAAGGCTGCGTTGGCCTTGTCGTTGAGAATGCCCCGATAGTGTTCACGGGTCTTGCAGTCGGGGCTCAGGTGCTCAACGCGGCTTCGGTGCTTCATCCTCTGTTTGCCGCTGGCTAGATAGAGCCCGTCGAGCTGGCATTCGGCACGGGTGTCTTCCAGTTGTGCGAAGGTTTCACTGTGGAGTTTGGCTCCGCCGAGGGATACCTCGTAACTGCGATAGCGACTGCCATGGGATTGCCCGACGCCTGTCCAGGAATAGTGTTCTGCCTGTAGATTCTCCCGGCGGATCCGGTAGTGATCGAGACGGCTTCCCGAGGCGCAGGAAATCTCGGTCACGGCATTGCTGAAGTGAGACTCCCCGTTCAGGCTTCCGCTGCATTCTACCAGTTGCAGGGAAGCTCCCTTCTCCAGCCGGACCAGCGTTCTCGGGAACGATGCCTTTCCCGGAGAGCCGAGGAAGAGAAGATGCACGGGTTTTTCGAGAGAGAGATTTCGGGGAAGATGAAGATAGGCACCATCGTCGAAGAAGGCCGTGTTGAGGGCCACCAGAGCCTCCCTCTCGGGGCGGCAACGCTCTCCGAACCAGGGTGCCAGATTTCCCTCACTCAGGGCGCGACGGAGACTTCCCACCTTGACTCCGGGCGGAAGTTCTCCCGGACTGGACAGTTCTTCCCGGTAGCTTCCGTCAAGGAAAACAAGCAAATGGGAATCCCCGAATTTCCAGGCATCGAGCCGGGCAGGATCCAGTTCCGCGGGAGCGGAGGGGAGAGTGTGGCAGTCTTCATTCGGCTCCGCCCCTTTCGGGAAGCCAAGTTCCCGGAAATGGGCCATTCCCGCAGCACGGATTTCACGAATCCAGGAGGCTTCCCGGTTTCGGGTCTTGAGAAAGGCTTCGAAGTGCCCTTCGAAATATCCCGGTTCTCTCATGCCCTCTTTACCTTTTCGCTGATCCATCCGTAGCCGTTCTTCTCCAGCTCCAGAGCGAGTTCCTTGCCGCCGGTCATCAGGATGCGCCCGCCGCTGAGAACATGCACGACATCCGGTATGATGTAGTCAAGAAGGCGCTGGTAGTGCGTGATCACCAGTTGGGAGCGTTCCGGGCTTCGAAGGGAATTCACTCCTTGTGCCACGACCTTCAGGGCATCGATGTCGAGACCGGAGTCAGTCTCATCAAGAACCGCGAGTTTCGGTTCCAGCATGGCCATCTGGAAACCTTCATTGCGCTTCTTTTCCCCGCCGGAGAAACCGACATTCAGGGAGCGAATCATGAGCTTCCGGTCGAGTCCGAAGAGGTCCATCTTTTCCTGGGCAAGATCCAGAAAGTCCATGGCGTCCAGTTCCTTCTCGCCCCGGTGTTTCCTTTGGGCATTGATCGCGGTGCGAAGGAAATAGAGGTTGCTGACACCCGGGATTTCTACGGGGTACTGAAAGGCCAGAAAGAGACCTTCCCGCGCTCGCTCTTCAGGAGGAAGCGCCAGCAGGTTGCGTCCCTCATAGAGCACTTGGCCTCCGGTTACCTCAAAGGCTTCATTCCCTCCCAGGATCTGGGAGAGGGTGCTTTTGCCCGAACCGTTCGGGCCCATGATGGCGTGAACCTCTCCCGGCTTGATGGTCAGGTTGACTCCCTTGAGAATCTCTTTATCGCCCACGCGAGCTCTTAAATCACGAATCTCCAGCATCGTTCTCCTATCCAACGCTTCCTTCAAGACTGACACCGAGGAGCTTCTGTGCTTCCACGGCAAACTCCATCGGCAGTTCCTCAAAGACCTCTTTGCAGAAACCGTTGACGATCATGCTGACCGCATCTTCCGCTGCGATTCCCCTCTGAAGGCAGTAGAAGAGTTGGTCTTCTCCGATTTTCGAGGCGGAGGCTTCATGCTCTACCTTGGCACCGGGGTTTCGGGTTTCGATCACGGGGAAGGTGTGCGCGCCACAGCGATCCCCGATGAGCAGGGAGTCACATTGTGTGTAGTTTCTCGCATTCTCCGCCTTGCTCCCGATGCGCACAAGACCCCGGTAGGTCTGCTGCCCGCGTCCCGCCGAGATGCCCTTGGAGATGATCGTGCTCTTCGTGTTTTTCCCGATGTGAACCATCTTCGTCCCGGTGTCGGCCTGCTGAAGGCGGTTCGAGAGAGCCACGGAATAGAACTCGCCGATCGAGTCATCGCCCTTGAGCACACAGCCCGGATACTTCCAGGTAATGGCCGAGCCGGTTTCCACCTGTGTCCAGGATATCTTCGAACGATCTCCTGCGCAAAGCCCGCGCTTGGTGACAAAGTTGTAGATGCCCCCTCGCCCTTCCTCGTCCCCGGGATACCAGTTTTGCACCGTGGAGTACTTGATCTTCGCGTCCTTGAGAGCGACCAGTTCCACGATTGCGGCATGCAACTGGTTTTCGTCGCGCATGGGAGCGGTGCAGCCTTCCAGATAACTGACGGAACTTCCCTCATCGGCGACAATCAGGGTTCGCTCGAACTGCCCGGTTTGTGCCGCATTGATGCGGAAGTAGGTGGAAAGCTCCATGGGGCAGCTGACACCCGGGGGAATGTAGACAAAGGAACCATCGGAAAAGACGGCAGAATTGAGTGCCGCAAAGAAGTTGTCGGTGTAGGGGACCACCGAGCCCAGATACTTCCGGACCAGATCGGGATGTTCGCGAACCGCTTCGGAAAACGGGCAGAAGATGATGTCCTGCTCGGCCAGCTTGTCCCGGAAGGTCGTGGCGACCGATACGCTGTCGAAAACGGCATCCACGGCGACACCGGAAAGCCGCTTCTGTTCATCCAGGGGAATCCCCAACTTGTCAAAGGTGTCGCGAAGCTCTGGATCCACTTCTTCCAGGCTCTTCAGGCCTTTCTTCTTCTTTGGAGCCGAGTAATAGCTGATGGCCTGGTAGTCGATGGGTTCATAGTCCACCTTGGCCCACATCGGTTCGCTCAGGGTCTGCCAGTGGCGGAAAGCCTTCAGTCGATACTCAAGAAGCCAGTCCGGCTCCTCTTTCTTATCGGAAATCAGACGAATGGTCTCTTCGCTCAGACCCGGCGGGATCGTGTCCGACTCAATATCGGTGACGAAGCCGTAGCGGTACTCCTGATCGGCAATTCCTCGAAGAAGATCCTTCTCGTTCTGCTTTCTCTCACTCATTTGCGGGCCTCTTCACCATGGTTGCGGTTGCTTCTTGCCATCCCCAGCAGCAACTTGCCGCCCATTTCCGCGAGCTTCACTTCCCTGAGAGAGTTCAGGATTCGCTGGTTGACCTGTCCCCAGGTGCTTCGTGCGCTACAGCCGTCTTCATGTTCGCAGCGCTTTCCGTCATCGGCGGTGCAGTCGGTCACCGCCATGGGGCCTTCGATGGCAAGAAGGATGTCCGCAAGAGAGATGTCTTCTGCCCCGCGTGCAAGGCGATAGCCGCCCCGCACTCCACGGCGACTGGAGAGGATCCGGGCGGCGGCCAGCTTTCGAAGCAGCTTGCTGACGGTGGGCAGGGGGAGGCGCACCTCGTCGGAGAGTTCCCGGGCGGACCAGCTTTCCTGTTCCCGGTGGTCGGCGAGGAAGATCATGAGAACGACGCCATAGTCGGCCAGTTTGCTGAGACGGATCAAATCGCTCCTAAATCGTACCAGACAGGTCATGATTCTGTCACAAGTCTAGTAAAGGCTTGCCGGAATTGCAAGAGAGAAACCGTACCAAATTGGTATTGTATCGTTTGGGCAGGAAGAAGGCCAGGTACATTCTCAGAGGCACAACCCTTGACGCAACACGGGCGGGGTTTCATAATAGAGTCACGCGGAGCGTTCTGCGCTTGCTGCGGGGAGGGCGGGAGCGATTCACCCATTGTGCGTGAACGCCCGCCTTTTCTGTGCGGACGATTCTGAGAGGGAGAGTCCCATGTCTGTCGTTCTAAGCGGTCAGGATCTGACCATCGAATCCCTGGTTTCTGTTGCTCGTCTCGGTGAAAAAGTGGCACTTCATCCGGAAGCTCTCGAGCGCATCCGTCGATGCCGGGCCTTCATTGAAGAGCGCATCGAGGCTCGCGAGATCATGTATGGAGTCAATACCGGGATCGGGGAGTTTTCCGAGGTCGTGCTCGATGACGATCAGGTCCGGGAATTCCAGAAGTACCTCATCTACAACCACTCGGCCGGCATCGGGGAGCCTGCGCCGATCGAACATGTTCGCGGTGCCATGTTGCTCCGGGCCAATGTCCATGCCAATGGCCACTCCGCCTGCAGACCCGAGATTACCCAGGCCCTGATCGACATGCTCAACACCGGCGTTACCCCGGTGGTCTGCGAGAAGGGATCCGTGGGAGCCTGTGGCGACCTGGCCCCGATGAGCCAGATTGCCCTGGTCTTGATGGGAGAGGGGGAGGTCTTTTTCGAAGGTGAGAAGCTGCCCTCGGCAGAGGGTCTGAAGAAGGCGGGCCTGGAGGCTCCGGGTCTGGAGGCTCGCGACGGTCTGGCCACGATCAACGGTTCAAACCTGATTACCGCCATCGGAATGCTGACCGTCTACGATGCCGAGCGCTGGATCCTGCAGGCTGAAATCGCCGCCGCCATGAGTCTCGAGGCCCTGAAGGCCAACCTGAAGCCCTATGATGAGCGGCTTCACGAATTGAGGGGCTTCCCGGGTGCTGTCACTTCGGCGAAAAACCTGAAGAAGCTGATCGAGGGCAGTGACCTGCAGAGCGGGAAGGAAAAGACTCGCGTGCAAGATGCCTATTCCATGCGTTCCACGCCGCAAGTCATCGGTGCGGCCCGAGACCAGTTGCGCTGGACTCGCGAGCAACTGGAGATCGAGGCCAATGGAGTGGGCGACAATCCGGTATTCCTGCCGGAGGACGAGACCGTTCTGACGGGAGCCAATTTCCAGGGAACGCCGATGAGCATGCCTCTGGACCATCTCGGTGGTGCCATCACCATGGTCTGTGTCCTCTCCGAGCGGCGCATGAACCGTCTGACCAATCCTGCACTCAGCGCCGGACTTCCTCCATTTCTGACAAAGGGAGCGGGGATGTTTTCCGGCCTGATGCTCAGCCAGTACACGGCCGACATGCAGATCGTCGAGCAGAAGATCCTCGCTACTCCGGCCTACTTCCAGAGCATTCCCGCAGCGGCCGACCAGGAGGATTTCGTCTCCATGGGAATGAACTCCGCCCTGAAGACCCGCAAGATCCTCGACATCGCAGCCGGGGTTCTCGGGATCGAGTTCTTTGCCGCCGCACAGGCTCTCGATCTGCGGGACTATGATCCCGGGCAGGGCAGCCGGGCCGCAAGAGATACCATCCGCGAGGAGGTGGATTTCCTCGATGTAGACCGTCCCCTCTATCCCGAACACAATCGCCTGCAGAAAATGGTCTCGGAATGCCGGATTCTCGAGGCGGTGGAGAAGGTGACCGGCGAGCTTGATCGCTAGGCAAACCCCTTGCTATTCTCCGGGGATCTTGCTATTTAGTTCACATACGTTTACCACTGAAATAGGGGGGCTGGAAGATGGAGAAGGCGGTCGAATTCGCGCCCGGTCTTGAGGGCGTCATTGCCAATACGAGTGGGCTAAGCTTTGTCGATGGTCAAAACGGCAAGCTCTATTACTGCGGCTACGACATTGAGGATCTTGCCAAACACTGCAGTTTTGAGGAAGCGTCCTATCTCCTCCTCTATGGAGAGCTTCCCGACGCCGGGCAGTTGGAGGCTTTCGAGCAGGAGCTTCTGGCAGAGCGCTATCTGGATCCCCACCTGAAGAGCATCATCACCCTGACGCCAAGGGACGGGCATCCCATGGCCGTCTTGCAGGCTCTCGTCGCACAGCTGGCCATGCATGATTCGGAGATCGCCGACAAGTCTGAAGAGGCAAAGCGCCGCAAGGCCATCCGCATTATTGCGAAGATCCCTCTTGTCGTGACCTATTTCGACAACCTTCGCCGGGGAATCCGGACGGTGGAACCCCGGGAGGATCTCAGCCACGCTGCGAACTACCTCTACATGCTTCGCGGGGAAGAGCCCAATGAACAGGAGGCTCGTGTCTTCGATGTGGCCCTGACCCTCCACATGGATCACGGTTGCAACAACTCCACCTTTACCAATCGTGTGGTGACTTCTACGGAGGCAGACATCTACACCTCCGTGGTCGCGGCTCTCGGTTCCCTCTCCGGGCCACTTCACGGAGGAGCGAACGAGAAGGTCATCCACATGCTCGAGAGCATTGAGGAAATCGACGAGGTCGAGCCCTTCATCGAGGACAGGATTGCGAACAAGGAAAAGATCATGGGCTTCGGGCACCGTGTCTACAAGGTCATGGATCCTCGTGCGAAAATCCTCCGTCTTCTGGCTGCCGATCTGGTGGTCAATGACCCGGAGATGAACAAGTGCCTGAAGAAGGCCAACCACTTCTACGAGGTCGCGGAAGCCCAATTCCAGGCGAAGGGCAAGAAGGATCTCTGGCCGAATGTGGACTTCTTCTCGGGAGTTCTCTACAAGGCTCTCGGTTTGCCGAGGGATTTCTTCACGCCGGTCTTTGCGATTTCGAGAGTAGTGGGCTGGCTGGCCCACCATTTCGAGCAGATGGAGGATAACCGGATCTATCGTCCGCGTTTCCATTACACGGGGGCTCCTCTGGGGAGGGACTTTATTTCCACGGAGAAGCGATAGCCGGCCCTGTTGACATTGGCACTGGAAGGGCTTACAATTAAAAGCCTTACAAGCTGATGAAAAAGTCAATTCAGAATATTTCGCACCCGGAAAACACTCCGGGAGAGGGCGAAGCGCGGTCGAGGCGCGAATCCCTCCAGGGAACCCTGCCGGGAGCCCTGTTTCTGCTATTCCTCATTCTCCTCCTCCCCGCCCTGTTCCGCATCCAGTCGGAGAGTCGTCTTCTGGGCATGGAAGAGGAGAACCAGCGCCTGCACCGGGAACTGGCCTCCCTCGAGAACCGGATGCAGGAACTGGAGGGTTCTCTGGAAGAGACCGAGCGTTTTGAAATCTGGACCCGCCATCTGGCAGAACTTGCGCCTCTTGATGACGCTGCACTGGAAGGTGGTGTCGGTGGGCCGGGGCTACCCGGTTTTGAAGATGTGGCCTCCACTCTTGCCAGAAAGCTGGAAGGGCTACTCGGTCGCGCCCATGTTCTCAAGCAGTCTGCCGAGGAAGTCTATGGTGAGTTGCTGGATTCCCGGGAAGAGTTGAGCCGGATCCCCTCGATCTGGCCCCTGCTCAAGGGACGGACGACCAGCCGCTACGGTCGCAGGATCGATCCCTTTACCGGCAAACCCTCCTTCCACCGCGGACTGGATCTCGGAGCCCCGAAGGGCACCCCGATCTTTTCTACGGCCGACGGGCGGGTGCGGAAAGTGCGCTACTCCAATGTTCACTTCGGAAACACCGTCGAAGTTGATCATGGCAATGGCTTCGTCACCCGCTATGCCCACTGTGACCGGATTGAGGTGAGCAAGGGGCAAAAGGTGGCCCGCGGCGATGTCATCGCAGGGGTAGGAAGTACGGGGCATTCCACTGCTCCGCATCTGCATTACGAGGTGATCCGGGACGACAAGGCCATGAATCCCCGCGATTTCATCCTGGCGAGAGATTTCGTGGTTGACTGATCTTCCCTGCAAAGCCTAGATAAACCTCGTGCATCAATAGTGCGGGGAGTCCATGAATACCGAACATCCCAGGAAAAAACCGGTACTGATCAGCACCTGCCTGCTGGGTCTGAACTGTCGCTATGATGGCAAGCGCCGTGCGCACCCCCAGTTGGACGCGCTCAGGGAGGGCTTCCTTCTGATTCCCGCCTGCCCGGAACAGATGGGGGGTCTGGCCACCCCGCGACCGCCCGCTGAAATTGAATCTGGCAATGGACAGGATGTTCTCGAAGGCAGAAGCCGGGTGCTGGATTCCACGGGAAATGACCTTAGTGAGAATTTCCGGCGAGGGGCGCAGGCCAGTCTGGAACTTGCCCGCTTTCATTCCTGTGACACAGCCATACTCAAGGAAAGAAGCCCTTCCTGTGGAGTGAGGCAGATCACTCGAAAGGAGAAGGTGCTGGATGAACAGGGCGTGACGGCTGCTCTGCTCAATCGCGAGGGAATTCTACTTTTCTCTGACGAGGAAGATGACCTGATGAGGAGGCTGGGTGAAAACTAGAGTCATTGCTCTTCTCTGTCTCCTTCCCCTTCTGGCCTTGGCTCGTCCGGAGATCACCGGCATCCGGCATTCCAGCCAGAAGGACAAGACCCGCGTGGTCATTGACCTCAGTTCCTCGTCCCATTACGAACTGAGTACAAGATCGAACCCGGAACGCCTGGTCCTTGACCTGCCCGGGGTTCGCTTTGCCACCTCGCTTCGCCCCCGGACGGTGTCGAGCGCAGAAGTGAAGACAATTCGTTCCAACAAGCTGAGGCGAGGAGCCCAGGTGGTTCTGGATCTTCAGGGGGCACAGAAGTACAAGGTTTTCTCTCTGAACGCCGTCCCCGGCAAGAAACCCCATCGCATTGTGCTGGATGTCTTTCCCGCTCTTCGAGGCCCGGTCCGCGCCCAAAAACCAGCTCCCTTCAAAGAGCGGGACATTGTGATTGTCCTGGACCCCGGCCATGGTGGGGAAGACCCGGGAGCCATCCGCGGCAAGCTCCGGGAAAAGAGCATCGTTCTCGATATTGCCAAAAGGATGAAGAAGGAGTTCTCAGGGATGTCCGGCTATCGGGTGATCCTGACCCGCGAAAAGGACAAGACCCTTTCCCTGGGAGAACGTCGCCGCATTGCCAGTCGTGCTGGCGGCGATCTTCTCCTGAGCATTCACTGCAACACGGCCCCCAATTCCCGGGCGCGGGGGCAGGAAGTCTTCTACCTGTCGCTTCGCGGGGCAAGCAGTCGAAAGGCACAGGTTCTGGCGGATCGGGAAAACAGGGCCGATCTTGCTGGGGGAGTCATCAGCGAGGGAAGGCAGTCCGTGCAGTTGGTCCTCGATGAGAGGATGAAGAGGGTTCTGGCACGAAGTTATTCCATGGCGAATGAGGCTCATCGTCTTGCCCGCAAAACCCCCGGCATGAAGAGCCGCGGAGTGAAAAGGGCGGGTCTTGCGATCTGCAAGACAGTTGACATGCCCTCGATTCTTGTGGAGACCGGCTTTCTGAGCAATTCGAGGGATCGGGAACTTCTGGGGAGCAAGCAGGGGCGGCAAAAGATGGCCAACTGGCTTGTCGATTCCGTGGACCGCTATTTCCGCAAGAACGCCAGTTCTCTCAAGGATCCGCTCTTTTCCAAGAGGAAAAAGCTGGTCTATCGTGTTCGGAAAGGGGACAATCTCAGTTCCATTGCGAGAAGAAACGGGGTGAGCCTGAAGGAACTGAAAGAGGTCAACGGGCTGAATTCCTCAAACCGGATTTTTCCCGGACAGAGACTTGTGGTGCTTGGGGACAAGGAACGAAAGATCCTGCACCAGGTAAGGAAAGGGGAAACCCTTTCGGGGATTGCAAGACAGTACGGCGTGAGCATGAGAAAAATCATGCGAGATAACCGCATCAGGAGCCCTCACCTGATTCGGGTGGGTCAGAAAATCCTGGTCAAGGGATAAAATGGGAACACGGCTTTTCAGAAATCGCGTCATGAAATTGACAAGCGTTCTGCTTGCCCTGCTTCTCTGGGCCGCTGTCAACTTTCAGGATGAGGAAACCCGGACCCTGCAGGTCTCTCTTCAGCTCCCCGAACTTCCGGACTCTCTCATGTATGAAAGCACTCCGAACCCCTTTGTCAGTGTCCAGTTTCGAGCAAAGGCCGCCGCACTGTTCTGGCTGAAGCAGATTCCCCCTCGCCTGGAAGTCGATTTTGCGGTCCAGGAGGATTCCGAGGCTCGTTATGTCCCCCTGAACATGGAAGCACTCCAGTTATCAAGGCAGTTCACGGGAGATGTGATCAGCATTTCTCCGGATCATCTGGCCGTGAAGATTCTCAAGGTCGGCGAAGTGGTCTTGCCCGTCCATGTGGACATTGCAAGAGAGCCGCAGAAGCCCTGGGCCCTGGAGGGAATCCCCATGGTCAGGCCCGCGAGGGTGAGTGTCCGGGGGCCGGCCAACGAGGTTCAGTACCTTCTCCGCCGAGGACATCTCTACACCGAAGCTCTGGATCTGACGGAGTATCGGGAGGATGTGGAACTGGAGGTGGCGATCATCCCGCCGAATATTACTGGCGTTCAGTTGAGCGAAGAGACCGTGAAAGTGCGGCTTCGAATCGAAAAGGGAGATGAGTCCTTCACACCTTGACTTGTTTCCTCCCTGCAACCTAGACTGGGAAACGGAGGTTCCCCGGATGCGATTGTGCGACTATCTGGATGAAAGCAGGATCTTCCTCGGCCTTGAGGCGGGGGAGAAGAATGCGCTTTTTGCACAGGCACTCGGGCAGCTTGAGGAAAGCGATCTGGTCAGGGACACCGGACAGGTTCTTCGTGATCTTGAACTCCGGGAAGAAATCATGAGTACGGGAATCGGCGAGGGAGTTGCCATCCCTCATGCCCAGTCCTCGGGTGTTCTCCAGATGCACCTGGTCTTCCTCCGTCCCTCGACTCCCCTGGACTTTGATGCGGTGGATGGCCGCCCTGTGGATCTGATCTTCCTGATTCTCGGTCCCGAGGAACAGGGCAGCGATCATGTGAAAATCCTGGCTCGCATTTCCCGTCTGATCCACGGGGAGCCACTGCGCAAGAAGTTGCGGGAAGCAGGAAGTCCCGCGGAAGTTCTATCGGCGATCCGCTCTCACGAGGAAAGCTGATTCCTTGCGATTTCCTTCTGGTAAATCCCTCTTTCTCTGCGTAGTCTGCTCCTGAAAGAAGGGACCATGGGGCGCGCCTGGATTCCATACCTGATACTGATTTTCGGACTGTCTTCCCTGCCCGGAACTCCCCTGAAGCCGGGTTCCCTTTCTCTCGACAAGGTGCTGCACCTGGTCCTGTACGGCGGCTTCGGATTTGTGATTCTGGCGGGAGATGGAAGATGGAAGCGGCTGGGGCTTTCCCGGTCTCTTCTTCTCGGTCTCGCTGTGGCATCCCTCGTCGGTATGCTGGACGAGTCCTGGCAGAAACTGATCCCCGGCCGGGATTCCGATCCCGCCGACTGGGTGGCCGACAGCCTGGGGGGACTTGCGGGGGCCTGGCTGGCATTCCGCTGGGGCCTCTGGAGAAGGAAGTGAGATGAACTTTCAGCGACCACGGGGAACCCGGGATCTGACTCCCGACAGAAGCAGTCTCTGGCGTCACCTTCGCTCCACCTTTGAGCGTGTGGGCGACCGCTATGCCTATGTGCAGGTGGATACTCCTGTCTTTGAAAGAACGGGACTCTTCAGCCGATCCGTGGGCGAGGACACCGATGTGGTCAGCAAGGAAATGTACAGTTTCCTGGATCGGAAGGGCCGGGAACTGAGCCTGCGCCCGGAGGGCACGGCTCCGGTGGTTCGCATGGTCCTGGAAAACGGGCTTCTTGGCCCTGGGGGCATTCTGCGGCTCTCCTATCTTGGTCCCATGTTCCGTTACGATCGACCGCAGGCAGGTCGCTATCGCCAGTTCAGCCAGTTCGGAGTGGAGGCCTTCGGTTCTACTGCTCCGGCTCTCGATGCCGAAGTCATCGGGATCTTTGTGGACACTCTCCGGGAACTGGGATTGAAGAAGCCGGTCGTGGAACTGGGAAGTGTCGGGGACGACTGCTGTCGACCGGACTACCTGGAGAAGGTTCTCCGTCCGGCCCTGCAGGATCTGGGAGATCAACTCTGCGCTACCTGCCGTGATCGTGCTGCGTCGAATCCGATGAGGGTTTTCGACTGCAAGATCGCAAGCTGTCAGGAGGCTCTGCAGAGTGCGCCGAGACCGCTTCACTCTCTTTGCGGGGACTGTGCTTCCCATCAGGAAGAGTTGGAGTCTCTTCTGGAGAAGATGGGGATCGATTACCACCGCAATCACAGCCTGGTTCGAGGGCTGGACTACTACACCCGGACAGTTTTCGAAGTACATGACAGCAGCCTGGGAGCGCAGAGTGCTCTAGGCGGTGGGGGTCGCTACGATCGACTTGTCGAGCAACTCGGCGGCGCGCCGACTCCCGCGGTGGGTTTTTCCTCCGGCATGGATCGACTGGAGTTGCTGCTGCAGGAATTGAACAGGGAGAATCCTCCCGCTCCCCGATCCGGAGCCTATCTCGTTCTACTCTGTCCCCGGGGAGAGGCCACCGCGGAGCGTTATGCCCGGATGCTGCGGGATCTCTTCCCCGTGGAAATTGACTGGACTGCGAGAGGAATGAAGGCGCAACTGAAGACGGCCAATGCCCGGGAGGCTCGCTTCGCCTTGATTCTGGGAGAGGATGAACTGGAGAAGAAGGTGCTGACGGTCAAGGATCTGGACTCCGGAGAGCAGGTCACGCTTGCTGAAGAGGATTTGATGGACTTCCTTCGTACCGTTGTGGACAGCAGGAACGAAGAACAGAAACAGGATTGAAATGAGCAGACAGGATAATCTCGGAGACTGGAAGAAGACAAAGGGATGCGGAGAACTTCGTAGCGGAGACGAAGGCGCTGAACTCACGCTCATGGGCTGGGTTCAAAGAAGCAGGGATCATGGGGGCTTGACCTTCATGGATCTTCGGGACTCGAGCGGAATCTGCCAGTTGGTGTTTCAGGATGAGGGCGACTTGCGGGTCGCAGAGATTCGCAGTGAGTGGGTCATTGCAGTTCGAGGAACGGTTCGTCTTCGCCCGGAGGGCATGCGCAATGCCGATATGCCGAGCGGGGATGTGGAAGTTCTGGTCTCGGAACTGAAGGTGCTGAATGAAAGCCTGACGCCTCCCTTTCCCATTGAGAACTTCCATCAGGGAGAAGTGTCCGAGGATCTTCGCCTTCAGTATCGTTATCTCGATCTTCGGCGAAAGGAAATGCAGGAGAGAATCCGCTTCCGCCACCGCCTGGTTCTTGCGGTAAGAAACTATCTCTCGGAGCAGGGCTTCCGCGAGATCGAAACCCCGATGTTTATCCGAAGCACTCCGGAGGGGGCGCGTGACTACGTGGTTCCCAGTCGTGTGCACCCGGGCAAGTTCTACGCATTGCCCCAGAGCCCCCAGCTTTACAAGCAGTTGCTCATGGTCGCCGGCTACGAGAAGTACTTCCAGTTGGCCCGTTGTTTCCGCGATGAGGATTTGCGCGGAGACCGGCAGCCAGAGCACACGCAGATCGACATGGAGATGAGTTTCGTCACCGAGGACGATGTATTTGAGGTAATTGAGGGAATGCTTCACTCCGTGTTCCGGGAAGTGCTGGATCGTGATCTGGAGATCCCTTTTCCCCGCATGAGCTTTCATGAGGTCATGGATCTCTATGGGAGCGACAAGCCGGATCTTCGCTTTGGGCTCGAACTGATGGACCTTGGAGAGATCGCTGCTGATTGCGAGTTTCAGGCTTTTCGTTCCGTGATGGAGTCCGGGGGAGCGGTGAGGGGAATCCGTGTTCCGCAAGGAGCCACTTTCTCCCGAAAGGAAATTGAGGGACTGGAAAAGGCTGCCAAGACCTACCGTGCGAAGGGACTGGCCTGGATGAAGCAGGAGGAGGGCGCCTTCAAGGGAGGCGTCTCCAAGTTTTTCGAGGGTGAGATCGCCGACAGGCTTCGGACGGCAACGGGAATGGAAGACGGGGATCTTCTTCTCATGGTGGCCGACCGCTGGGAGACCAGCTGTTCGGCCATGGGTGCCGTACGCAACCAGCTTGCCCGCAAACTGGACTTGATTGTCCGGGGCGAGTTCCGCTTCCTCTGGGTGCATCGCTTCCCCATGTTCGAGCAGGTGGAAGATTCAGGGGAGTGGAGAGCCATGCATCACCTCTTCACCATGCCGAGACCTGAGGACATGGAGTATCTGGACAGCGATCCCGGACGGGTGCATGGCCAGCTTTACGATCTGGTGTGCAACGGTGTGGAACTTGCGAGCGGAAGTATTCGTATCCATCGCCGGGATCTTCAGGAGAAGGTCATGAGCGTGGTGGGAATCGACCGTGAGGAAGCCCAGAAACGCTTCGGCTTCCTGCTCGGAGCCTTCGATTACGGCGCTCCGCCCCACGGGGGAATTGCCCCCGGGCTTGACCGGCTTCTGATGGTTCTCGACGGGGGAGATTCCATCCGGGATTACATTGCCTTTCCCAAGACCCTGCAGGCGAAGAGCCTCATGGTGGACTCCCCTTCGGAGATTTCCGGGGAACAGTGGAAGGAATTGCACATTTCCCCCCTGGAAGACTCTAAGTAATTGCCTGTCAAGGAGATAGCCAAGAGTCTTTCCCGGATGTTTTTCTTGACAGCCTCCGGGGGATCTTCTAGCTTGCAGGCAGGAACAGGTGTGCTAAACTTTTATCAATACGGGACTTGGCATCACAAAGGAGACGGGCCTTGAAAATGAGCGGCAAAAAGACGATTTCGGCGGGGATTCTTCTCCTGCTGGCCATGATTCTTGTCGGCTGTGCCTGCCCTCCCCCTCCCTGCGACACGGAAGTTTCCCAGGTGACGGAAGCACGGGAGACGGCTCTCGCTGCCGAGGAGGCTCTTGCAGAGGTTCAGGCGGAACTGAAGAACATCCGTGCTGAACTGGCGGAGTTGCAGGGGAAGATCAAGAGCGAAGAGGATCTCGACGCCTTGAAAGCAAAACTTGAGGAACTGAAAAAGGGAAGTGGCCGCCAGGCGGGAGGAATTCGATGATGCGTAATCGACTCTGGATCGTATCAATCCTGGTTCTGGGACTTCTTCTCTCCGGTTGTGCGAAGAAGATCACCCGCACAGCAGATGTCTCCACCGGGGATTTCTACAGCGAGGAAGAGTTCCAGTCCCTTCAGATGGACCAGCGGGATGCCTACTGCGATGAACTCGCGACGGAACTGTCGGCTCTTGAAGACCGCAGTGCAACGGCAGACAAGGGTAGTGATGCAGGCAAGGCGAATCTCGACGCCGCCATCGCAAGACTGGCTTCCCTGCAGACCCGGATTGACTCCAGGCAGGATGTGATTGAAAAGGAAATCGAGTACTTCGAGTCCCTGCCACTCAAGTATCAGGTCGTCCGCGGTGACTGCCTCTGGAAGATCAGTGGCAAGGAAAAGATCTATGCCGATCCTGTGAAGTGGACGAGGATCTATCGTGCCAACCGCGACCAGATCAAAAACCCGAACCTGATCTACCCCGAGCAGGTTTTCTCGATCCCCCGGGACTGGCCCGGAGCTCATGAAGTGATCAAGGGTGAGTGTCTCTGGAGAATCGCCGGCTACTGGGAAGTCTATGACAACGCGGTCGAGTGGACGAAGATCTACGAGGCCAACAAGGACCAGATCAAGGATCCTGATCTGATCTACCCCAAGCAGGTCTTTGATATCCCGCGTTAGCGTGAACGCAAGGGGCCTTCGCGCGGGCACGGAAACTCAGAACTCCTGGCGCCCTTCGGGTTGCCGGGAGTTTTCTTCTTGAGGGGATATGCCGAAAGAACATCAGGAGATTGTGTCCATCGCTGATATCGATGCCCTGAACCTCTTGGGCGTGGGAGACAGCAATCTGCGCATTCTCGAAGGCGATTTTCCAGGTCGAATCACCGTGCGCGGGGACAAGTTGACCTTGACCGGGTCGCGGCAGGCCGTGGAAGAAATGCGACAGGTCATTCTGGACCTGATGGAACTGATCCGCAGCGGACGCTCCCTCAGTGATCAGGATGTGCATTATGCTTTGGGCCTTCACCGCGAACAGGCGGAAACACGACTGCAGAATCTCGACAGCACTCTCTTTGAGTCCCGTGGCAATGGGGATGTCAAACCGAAAACCTATGGGCAGAAACTCTATGCCGAAGCTATGCAGACCCACGAGATGGTTTTTGCCATCGGCCCGGCCGGAACCGGCAAGACCTACCTGGCCGTTGCCTACGCTCTGAACCTTCTTCGTTCACGAGAGGTGGAGCGACTGATCCTTGTGCGACCGGCGGTGGAAGCGGGGGAAAGTCTCGGCTTTTTGCCGGGCGATCTTCAGGAAAAGATCAATCCTTACATCCAGCCCCTTCAGGATGCATTGGTCGACCTGGTGGGAAACCGGAAGACCCGGCAGTTGATGGAGTCGGGTGTAATTGAGGCCATCCCCCTTGCTTACATGAGAGGGCGCACCCTCAACTCGGCCTTTGTCATTCTGGATGAAGCACAGAATACGACGTCCACGCAGATGAAGATGTTCCTCACTCGTCTGGGAAGCGGAAGCCGGGCGGTGATTACGGGAGACATCACCCAGATCGATCTGGACCTGCCCGGGGACTCCGGACTGGTTCAGGCAAGAAAGCTTTTGTCCGAAATTGAGGGCATCTCCTTCGTCACCCTCGATACCGGTGATGTGGTTCGCCATCACCTGGTTCGCAAGATCATTGAAGCCTTTGAGGATCTGGCCAACAAGGGAGAACAGTGATGCCCCTGAAGCATTTCAAACGGGATAAGGCGGAGAAGGATGGCTGGCTGTCGCCGGTCTTTCTTCTGAAGATCCGCAATGTGTCGCTTGGTCTGGGCTTTCTGCTTGCGCTTCTCTTTCTCTTTCCGACGGTGGCCCCGGTTCCTCGGTACGACTATCAACTCGATCAGGTGACCGGTTCCGGGGAAGAGGTCATTGCCCCGATTGATTTCCAGCTTCCTGTCGAAGCCCAGAGGCTCGCCGAGCAGAGGGCGCAGGCATCGATGGAGGTGGCTCCCGAGTACCGCAGGGATGATAAACTGGCGATCCAGACCCGGGAATCCCTGGTGCAACTGGAAGCAAGGATTGAGGAATTTCTCCATCCCGATTCCCTGAATCTGGCCAGCATGGTTTCCGACTCTATTTCTCAGGATGCCTGGGCCATGGCAGGGATGGAGGCTCATTATCCGAGCCTTCCTCCCCAGACTCTCTTCTTTCTTCTTGATAGTGGGAGTCATGTCGATCTCATTGAGGAAGTGGCGGAGGTTTGTGACAATCTCTACCAACAGGGAATCCTGAACACGAGGAGTCCCCTGAACGATGGCCTCGGGCGAAAGAGCGCCTTCGCCCTTTTGGGAGAGAACAAGCTTCGGGATGCCTCAAGGATCCTGGATCAGGATCAACTGGATGACTATCTGGCAAAACTGTGTCTCTCCTTTCGTTCCTGGCAAGAGGAGCAGCGGGATGTTTTCCGTGTCGTGGCTCGTTCCCACCTTCGTCCCAATCTTCTTTATGCGGAGATGGACACCGAACTGAAGAAGGAGGAAGCCCGCAGCCGCGTACCGGATCACTCCCTGATTCGAAAGGGGGTTCGGATTCTCGGCCCCAATGTGCAGGTCACCCAGGAGCACCTCGATCAACTAGATGCCCTGCAGGAGCAGTTGGGCTTCCAGCCCAGAAGCCGCTGGCAGAGTTTCTCGCTGATCCTTGCCCGGATTGCGATGATTCTCTTTCTCTCCTTTCTTGCAATCCGTTTCTTGCTGATCTATCAGCCCGGGTTTCTCGGTCAGAGCCGCCGCGTCTTTTTCTTTGTGACTCTGATTCTGGCCTTCATGACCGTCAGCCGCTTTGCCCTGCAGGTGGAGGGGAGTGGTGAGTTCCTGATCCCCGTGGTCTTTGTTGCCATGCTGGTGGCCGGTCTCTATGACTCCATCCTCGCAATGGTGGTGACACTCTTTTCCCTTGTTCTTCTGGTGGCCCTTGCGCCCTTCTCGCCGGGAGCTTTGCTGGTGAGTCTCCTCGCAGGAGGAGCCACGATTTTCTCCATGCAGAGAATGCGCGACCGGCTCCAGTTCTACCGTAGCATTCTCTATGTCGGCATTGCCTATGTCCTTGCGATTTCCGCGCTGGAGCTGGGAAGGGTTCCTTTCCCCCAAATGCTGTCCCACTGGGGTTATGGTGTCGCGAATGGACTCATTTGCGCCTGGCTGGTAGTTCCGCTTATGCCGCTGATGGAGCGTTTCTTTGATCTGACCACGGACTTCAAGCTGCTGGAACTGACCGACCTGAACCGGCCCATCCTCAAACGCATGAAGGTGGAGGCTCCCGGTACTTTTCAGCACAGCATGGTTGTCAGTAATCTGGCGGAGGCCGCAGCCGACGAGATCGGAGCCAATGCCCTGCTCGCCAAGGTCTGCGCCTACTACCACGATATCGGGAAACTGAAGAAGCCGGAATATTACGCGGAGAATCAGGGGGGGCAGAAGAACCCCCATGACAAGCTCAGTCCGAACATGAGTGCCCTCATTATCGGAGCTCATGTCAAGGAGGGTCTCGATACGGCGGACAAGATCAGTTTGCCCAGCGTGGTGAAGAACGGGATTCCCGAACACCACGGGACTACGATCATGAAGTTCTTCCTTCACCGCGCCCGGGAACAGGATCCCCATGGGCAGGTGAAGGAGGATGATTTCCGCTACCCCGGCCCGAAGCCTTCCAGCCCTGAAACCGCAGTTCTCATGCTGGCTGACACGGTGGAAGCCATGGCCCGCAGTCTTGATGACCCGACGGCGGCCAAGATCCGAAGCCAGGTCAAACTGGCCATCGAGACCCGCCTGCAGGACGGCCAACTGGAACAATGCGGCTTGAGCATCGAGGATCTTGCAAAGATCCGGGAGAGTTTCATCACGACATTGCTCAGCATCTATCATCCGAGGATTCGCTACCCATCCGACCCGGAAGTTCCGATGGAGGAAAGAGCCGGGGAGGGTTCAGACTGAGATGAAACTCCGTTTTCACTGGAACCAGGATTTTTCGGAAACTGAAAGCGGAGAGGGGATAGACCTGGACTGTTTCTCCTCCATGGCTGGTGAAATCGGGCTCCCGGAAGAGATCATTGAGATCAGCTTTGTCTCGGACCAGGAGATTCGGAAGTTGAACCGGGAGTGGCGGAAAAAGGATTCGCCGACCGATGTTCTCAGCTTCCGCTACGGTTCTTCGCTGGAGGAGGGCACAGGAGATTTTGCAGGCGAGTTGATTCTCTCCGTGGAGACCGCAAGGAAGCAGGCCTTGAAGGAAGGCCATTCAACGCTGGAGGAAATCGCAGTACTTCTGGTTCATGGGCTTCACCATATTGCAGGGCACGATCATGAGATTCCTGAGGAATCGAATCGGATGGCGGAGGCCGAGGAACCTTTTCGCCATCGTCTGTCCCGGTATTTCCGGTCACGAAAGGAAACACGTTCATGAATGAACAGGCCTGGTTCCTGGTCTCTCTTCTCGCATTGATATTCAGCTCGTCCCTGTCGGAGGCCTTCACGGCGCTTCTCAAGCTGAATCCCGAGGTCTTTGAGGATCGAAAGAAGACACGGGCCGAGCGCTTTGCCGCTCAATGGCCCCGGGAGTGGGCGGTAACTCTGGCCCTCATGCCCTACCTCTCCCTGACAGCACTGCTCGTCTCCGGTGCGGGGGCACTGAGGAACCTGTTTTCTGTCCTTGCCGGCAATCTGCTTCCCTGGATCATTCTCTCTCTTCTTGCCCTGAGCCTGGTGACCTTCTTTCGCAGCCTTGCCGAGAGGCACTCCTTTTTCGTGATTCGCTTCTTTGGCTGGATCTATCTCCTCTTTTTCTTCCTGCTCTATCCGCTCAGTTCCCTGCTCAGTCTGCTGATGAGCAGTTTCGGGCTTGCCGGCGGGCTGGATCTTGCAGGTCCCGTGGTTTCCACCCGGGAGATTCAGGACTTTGTGGAGACCGGTGAAGGGAGCGACTATCTGGAGGAAGACGAGAGGGAAATGATTTCCTCGGTGATCGACTTCCATGACACTCAGGTGCATGAGGTCATGATTCCCAGAATTGACATCAAGGCTCTCGATCTGGAAACCTCTCATGAAGAGCTTCGCAACTTTGTCTCCTCCTGCGGACACAGCCGCATCCCGGTCTATCGGGAGTCCATCGACAATGTGGTCGGGATCCTTTATTCGAAGGACCTCCTCGCCCTGCAGGGGCAAGAGGAGTCTCTTGAAGGGATGCTCCGGGAAGCCTATTTCGTTCCGGAAAGCAAGCCGATCGGAGACCTGCTTCGACGCTTTCAGGAAAAGCGGCAGCACATGGCCGTGGTGGTCGACGAGTATGGAGGAACCGAGGGGATCGTGACCCTGGAAGACCTCCTGGAAGAAATCGTGGGCGAGATTCGCGATGAACATGACCCGGAGGAGAGCCTCTTCGAACTCCTCGATGAGGGCCGGGCAAGGGTTGATGCGAAGATTGATCTGGATGAACTGGGCGAAATCCTGTCGCACGATTTTGAGGAAAGCGAAAGCTATGAATCACTGGGGGGACTTCTGCTCTTTCATGCCGGTCGCCTTCTGAAACCGGGAGACGAGGTTCGCGTCGAACCCTTCGCCTTTCGGGTGGAGAGCGTGCAGCGGCAGCGCATTGCCAAGGTGATCCTGATTCGTGAAGGATTGTCGGAGGGACTGAAGAAGAATCCCGGGAAAGAAAGAGAGGAAGACCAATGAGAAGCCTGAAACGATCCTTTTTTGCGGGGCTGATCGTCCTCGCGCCTACTGTGGTCACCGTCTGGTTCCTCTGGAAATCCTTTGTCGTTGTCGATGGATTTCTGGATCCCGTCATTCGACAGTTACTCGGTTTCCAGATTCCCGGCCTCGGTTTCCTGACGGTGATCGCCCTTCTGACCATCACCGGTTTCTTTGCTGGAAGTTTCCTCGGTCGACAACTGACAGGCCTGTGGAAAGGTCTGGTCAGTCGCCTGCCCTTTGCCGGCAAACTCTTCGATGCGGTCGACCGGCTTCTTGCGGTCTTCCAGCAGAAAAACTCATTCCGCGGGGTGGTCTGTTTCGAATACCCGCGACAGGGCATCTGGTCCCTGGGCTTTGTGACCAGTCCGGCTCTTGAGCGGATTCACGGGCAGTACTGGGAAGAAGACGGCGAGGACCGCCACGGCAATTCTCACAAGGCGGGAGATCCCGTGAAGATGCACCATGTTTTTCTCCCCACGAGCCCGAACCCGACCTCCGGTGTTTTCCTCATGGTCCCCATCCATGAAGTGGTCTATCCGAAACTCTCGGTGGAGGAAGCCCTGAACATGATCGTCTCCGGGGGAGCCATCCTGCCCCAGAGTCTCCCGCAATCCCCCGCAGGGAAAGACTGATGCAGGCTCCCCAGGGAGAAATTGATCTTCGTCTTCGCGCCCTGCTGTCTTCCGCAGATCATGATAGCCTTCGCCCTTACCTGAAGGAGCTTCTCCCTGCTGAAATCGGGGAAAGCCTGGAGAGTCTCGACAATGAGCAGAGGAAGATACTGCTGTCGCTTCTCGAAGCGGATCGGGCAGCGGAAGTTTTTGGCGGCCTTGAGGAGCGTGTGCAGGAGGAGATGACGGATCTCCTGTCGGAAAAGGAGATTGCCGAACTGCTCGAGGAGATGGAGTCGGACGAGGCAGCCGATGTAGTAAGGCTGCTGGAGCCGGGGGAAAGAGCGCGGGTTCTCGACCTTCTCGGGGAGGAAACGGAAGGGGAGCTTCGCGAATTGCTACGCCATGAGGAAGACACGGCCGGCGACCTGATGATGGTGGAACTGGCGGCTCTTCCGGAAACGGCGATCCTTGCTGAAGCCATTGAGCATCTCCGCGAGAATCAGGACGAGATCCGCCAGCTTTTCAATGTCTATCTGGTGGATGCTTCCCAGAGGCTGGTCGGCAGTCTTGCCCTTCGGGACATGGTTCTTGCCCGTCCCGGCATGCCGCTAAAGGCTCTCATGGAGCCGATTCATGTCACGGCGACTCCCGGTATGGATCAGGAGGAGGTCGCCCGGCTCTTCCGGAAGTACGATCTCGTATCGCTCCCTGTGGTAAATGAAGAGAATGTTCTGGTCGGGCGCATCACGGTGGACGACATCATGGAAGTCATGGAAGAGGAGGCCACGGAAGATCTCTCCCGATTTGCGGGAGTCAGCGAGCCGGGCTTTCATGCGGGAACCCTGTTCCGCCTCAGCCTTGCCCGCCTGCCCTGGCTCCTCCTCGGGCTTCTCGGAGGTCTTCTTTCGGCCCGAATCCTCCAGAGTTTTGAGGGATCCCTGAGCCGTGTGCTGGAACTTGCCTTTTTCGTTCCCGTGATCATGGCTCTGGCCGGAAACATCGGGATCCAGTCCTCCACGATCATTGTAAGAGGAATGGCAACCGGGGAGTTTGAGAGGCAACACACTCTTCGACTTCTCATTAGGGAAACCGGGGTCTCTCTTCTCAATGGTCTGGTCATCGGTCTGGTTAGCTGGTTGAGTGTCAGTCTGTGGCTGGGCCGCCCTGTTCTCGGTGCCCTTGTCTCGCTGACCATGGTTCTTGTGGTTCTCTGGGCCACCCTGACCGGAACCCTGATCCCCCTGATTCTTCGTCGCCTTGGAGTGGACCCCGCCTATGCCACCGGTCCCTTTGTGACCACGACCAATGACATTGTCGCCCTGACTTTCTACCTGCTGATTTCCTGGCGCTTCCTTCATCTCTTATGAACCTGATTCCTGCCGATACGAGAGTTCTGCGCACCTGGCCCATGGGGGAAAGCAGCATGATTGTCGCCATGCTGAGCCGGGAGCAGGGAGTTCTGCGAGCCGTGGTCAAGGGTGCCCGGGATCCGAAGAAGAGGATTCGTGCCCTGCTTGATCCCGGCACGGCCCTGACGGTGCAGTTGTACCTGAAAAAGAGCGGCCTCCATCTGGTCAAGGAACTCTCGGCCCGGGGAAGGCTGCCGCTGGTTTCCCGGGATCTCTCTTCCCTGGCCCTGAGGATGGCAGCCCTGGAACTGGTTCTGATTACCAGCAGGGAAGAGGGGGCTCTCGAGGGGCTTTACGAACTTCTGGAAGATTATCTCGGGGTTTATGAAACCGAGGGGCCTCCGCCCTGGCTTGCCTTTTTCTCCTTTGAGGCGCATCTGCTGCTGCTTCACGGTCTCCTTCCCTCTCTGGAGCTATGCGGAGTCTGCGGAGAGGAGATCGGCGAGGGCTCTCTCCGCTTTATGACTGCTTCGGCTTCCTTTGTTTGCAGAAGCTGCCACGGAGACGGGATAGACCTTGCGCCTGCCGAGGGGGACTGCTTAGTATCTCTTCTCCGGGAGGGCCCCGGGGCGCAATTGGGCAGGGAAGTGGAGCCGTCCCTTCGCAAGAAACTGGGGCGCCTTCTTCATCATGCATTGGGAATGCATCTGCCCTCTTATCGCCTGCCCCGCTCTCTGGATCTGATCCGCTCACAGGCCCCGGGAAAGAAAGAGGACGCATGACCTATCAGGAAATCATACTTCGCCTTTCCTCCTTCTGGGCTGAGCGGGGCTGCGTCTTGTTACAGCCCTACAATTCGGAGGTGGGGGCGGGAACCTTCAATCCCGCAACCTTCCTGAGGGTTTTGGGCCCGGAGCCTTGGCGAGCGGCCTATGTGGAGCCGAGCCGCCGCCCCAAGGATGGTCGCTACGGAGAGAACCCGAACCGGGTTCAACAGTTTCTTCAGTATCAGGTCGTTCTCAAGCCCGAGCCGGAGAATGTGCAGGAGCTCTATCTCGAAAGCCTCCGGCATATTGGAGTCGATCTGGATCGCCACGAATTCCGCTTCGTGGAAGATGACTGGGAAAGTCCGACCCTGGGCGCCGCAGGTCTGGGCTGGGAAGTCTGGCTCGACGGGATGGAGATCACCCAGTTCACCTACTTCCAGCAGGTGGGCGGTTATGAGCTGAAGCCGATCACCGTGGAATTGACCTACGGCCTCCTCCGCATTGCGATGTACCTTCAGGGCGTGGATCATGTAATGGATCTTGACTGGGGGGGCGGCCTCAGTTGGGGAGATGTGAACCGGAGTTACGAGGTGGATTTCTCCCGTTTCAATTTCGAGGAAGCGGACACGGCTCTGCACTTCGATCTCTTTGGCCGTTTTGAGAAAGAGGCCGAAAGGCTTCTGGAAAAGGGTCTCGTCGCTCCCGGCTATGACTATGTGATCAAGTGCTCCCATCTCTTCAATGTGCTGGAGGCCCGGGGCGCGATCAGTGTTTCGGAGCGAACCGGTTACATCACCCGGGTCAGGAATCTGGCCCGTCGCTCGGCTCAGGCCTTCTTTGCCCAGCGCGAGGAATTGGGCTTCCCTCTCTGTGCCAAGGAGACTTCCGATGGATCGTAGTGACTTTTTGCTGGAGATCTCCTGCGAGGAACTTCCGGTTTCCTATTGCATGCCTGCTCTTGGCCAACTCGCATCGGATTTCAGGAAGTGGGCGAAAAAGGCACGCCTGGATCATGGAGAGATCGAGTCCTTTGCCACCCCGCGCCGTCTTGCGATTCTGGTGCGGGATCTGGAACTCGCGCAGGAGGATCTCGAAGAAGAGCTGACCGGCCCTCCTGTGGCGGCCGCCTTTCGTGATGGAAATCCGACTCCGGCGGCCGAAGGCTTTGCGCGCGGCCAGGGGGTGAGTCTGGAGGATCTCCTCCGGGTGGAGACTCCGAAGGGGGAGTACCTTGCCCTTCATCGCAAGGTTCCGGGTCGTGCTGCCGGTGAACTGCTGGCAGAATCCCTTCCCGCCCTGATTCCCGCCCTTCGCTTTCCCAAGACCATGATCTGGGGAGAAGGAGAGATTCGTTTTGCCCGTCCGATTCGTGCGATTCTGGCACTTCTGGGGGAAGAGCTGATTTCCTTCCGCCTGGGGAGTCTGGAGTCCGGGAGACTGTCTCCGGGTCATTTCCGGCTTTCCCCGGAACCGTTCGCTCACGAGAGTGCCTCCCATTATAAGGAGAAACTGGCTGGGGCCGGGATCATGGCCGATCCCGAAGAACGGGAAAGCGCTATTCTGAGGATGGCGAAACAGGCGGCCGAGGGCATGGGTGGCCGTCTGCTGGAGGACAGGGAACTCCTGAAGACCCTCAGCTTTCTTCTGGAATCCCCCTTTGCCCTTGCCGGCAAGTTCAGTGATGACTTTCTGGACCTCCCCCGCGATGTGATCGTGATCGCCATGAAGAGCCATCAACGCTACTTCTCTGTGGAGAACGCAGAGGGCGAACTCCTTCCAGGCTTTGTTTTCCTGACCAACGGTGAGGTAAAGGACCCTGCTTCGGTGATCCAGGGAAACGAGCGCGTTTTGCAGGCCCGCCTGGAGGACGCCCGTTTTTACTGGCAGGAGGATCTCCGACTGGGGATGAAGGGTCTTCAGGAACGACTGGAGTCTGTCCTCTGGATGGAGGGCTTCGGATCTCTGGCCGATCGCTCAAGCCGTATCGGCACTCTGTCAAAACAGATCATGAAACTGCTTCCGGGTTTCCCTCTGGATGAAGAGGCCCTCGACTGGGCGGCTCGCTACTGCAAGGCGGATCTTGGCAGTGAAATGATCAGGGACGGCAAGGAGTTTACCCGCCTGCAGGGGACGATGGGCATGAACTACGCCCTTCGGGAGGGAGCCTCCGAGACGGCCGCCTTGGCAATTCGCGAGCACTATTTCCCCCGTTTTGCAACCGACCGTCTGCCCGAAGGGGGGGAGGGCATTCTTCTTTCCCTTGCCGACAGGCTGGATTCGATCTGCGGTTTCTGGGCCGCGGGCTATGCTCCGACCGGCTCCAAGGATCCCTATGCCCTGCGTAGGCAGGCTCTGGCCCTGCTTCGGATCCTGGTGGGCAGGGAACTTCCTCTTTGTCTCTCGGATCTTCTCGACCTTGCCCTTTCAGGCTACGAGAATCTGGATCGGGAAGCAATCCACCCGGAGCTTCTCGGCTTCTTCCAGGGAAGGCTTGAAGGGCTTCTGGAAGAAGAGGGCGTGCCGGGCGACATCTTCCGGGCGGCTCTTCTCAGCGGCGAGACCCGAATTCTGGATCTTCGCGCAAGAGCCCTGGCTCTCAGTGAACTGCGGGGCGATGAAGCCTTTGAGCAACTGGTCATCGGGGCCCGAAGGGTGAACAACCTTCTCAGTCGCGAGAAGATCGAAAGCACCTCCCCAGATGCCTGGCTCCAACTGGAAGCCTGGAGTGAGGGGAAGGATACAGGAGTCCGGGAAGAGCTGCTGAAGGAAGAGGCAGAGAAAGCCCTGTATTCTTCGCTTCAAGGCACGGCCGGCGAACTGCTGATTTGCAGCCGGGATAGAGACTATGCCGGTGCCTATCGCCATCTGGCGGCTCTGGGACCCCGGATTGATGCCTTTTTTGACGGCGTAATGGTCTTGTCCGAAGAGGAGGCCCTGAGGACCAACCGCCTGCAGTTCCTGTCCTGTCTGGCGGATATCTTCCGGTATTATGCGGGATTTTCCGAGGTGGTTCTGGAGGGAGAGAGAGAGGATTCTCCCTCCTGATTGTCCGGGATTCCGGACGGATTTCCTCCCTCCGGGTCGATGCTTGACACTTTCAAGTCCCCTATGCTAGTATTTCCGGCAAGCGAGTGGGGTACTCGTCGGCCTGCGTGGCGATGAGGGCGGATTCCGTCCTGTTTTCTTCTTGCAGGTTCTGCAAGGAACCCAATTCAATTCATGGTTCCTGTGGTGGGATGGCTGTCTCCCAAATGGGTTTCTGGCCAGCCCATGAATTGTCTTTGGTTCTGAGCATAGGATGGGGACTCACTCGGGCAAATTTGCCCCGTGGATCTTCGGATCCATATCGTCTCAACATAACCTAGTTTTTTGGGGGGTAACATGAAGAGGATTCTCTCTTTGGCTCTGGGTCTCGCGCTTCTGACCCTGGCCTTCTCCTCCGCGGTGATGGCTCGTCCGAACGTGACTGGGGAACGGATGTTCCCGATGCTTCACGAACCGGATGTCGCCAGTGACGCGTCCAATGTCTCCGCTCGTGAGGACACTATGTTCCTCTTTGCGGCTTCGGGTGCCGGTGCCTATGGTGCGCCGGGTACTACGGAGAGAGGCTACAACTTCGACAACGGCGGTGCCGCGGTCGATTGTGGTTTCTACGGAGTGGATGCTACCGCGCAGGCAGATACTTACTGGCACATCGCTTCCACTGGCATTTCAGCCGGTTCCGGAACTGATATGAGTGCCGCTACTCCTTTCGGCGGTGGCGCAAATGCCTATGCCGTCTGGTGTGGTTCTGAAAATAACTGTGGCTGGGTCTATCCGACCGGCTACGGCAACAACTGGATCCAGTATGTGGTGATGGCCAATGCTGGAAGCTCCACCGTGGATGTTGAGTTCTACCGCGCCTCCGACTATGAAGGCGACGTCTGGGACTACATGAGCGTCTACGTTGAAGTGGATGGTGTCCTGGAAGAGGTCTACAAGGACCAGACTTCCGGCACGGTCGCCTGTCAACAGGAGACCTTCAGCATCGCCGCCGCCGACTTTGGTGGAACCACTTTGGGCGATGTCATCATTCGTTTCCTGTCTGATGGTGCCTGGAGTGACCAGGACGGCCTCTTCCCCACCAACGTTGGTGCGGTTTGGGTTGACAACTTGCGTCTTTATGCGGATGGCGTCCTGGCCGGCGAGGAAGACTTCGAAAGCGGAACTCTTCCTGGCTGGGTCACCCTGGATACTCCGATTTCCGCTGGTGACTACGCTGCCCTGTATTCTAACCTGTTCAGCGAGGACATCTGTCTCCTGAACATCACGAATGCCTGGGCCTTCTTCGATCTCAATACGTCCAACCCGATGTACCCTCTCCCGGTGGTCGCTTACGGTCCTCCCTATGTGGAGAACTGGATCGTCTCCCCGCTTCTCGAAGTGGATCAGTATGGAGATCCGATCACGATCACTCCGGAAACGACCATCTGGCTGGACTACTGGCTCTACATCGATCTTCCCATGGATCCCCTGGTTTTCTACTCCTGGGATGTTGCGGCGATGATCGATGGTGTTCCCTGTCTGCAGCTCTGGAACAATGACAACTATGTCTACTACGGAGACTACAAGCAGTGGTTCCCCTCGAGCCGGGACGTCACGGGTAATGTGGCGGCCTCTGCCGCCGGCGGAAACATCACTGGTGTTGCCGCCCGTCTGGGTGTTCTGGATATGTGCGGATACTGGTGCGACAGCAACGGTTCCGGAAACGATCACCCCCCGGGACCCTTCTTCGACAATGTCGGCATGCACCTCCAAGTCGGCTCTGCTATTGACTGGAACTACCGTTCCGTCGACATCTTCCAGGATGCCTTTCCGGAACCCAGTGGAATCGTCCGCATGGACGGCGCGAACGACATTCTCGACGATGGTTCGGGAACGCCGGTTCGCGGCGACTCCTGCCGTATCGAGATGAACATGGACCTCATTGGTGGCCTCGGCACCAGCTACAATGCGGATGCGGGCGAAGATCGTCCGAACCTGTACATGTACTACCGCATTGTTGATGGTCCTCACGCTGGTGCGACCGGAGCGGTCACTGCTGACCAGGACAATGCCGACGGGGCCTACTCGCCCTTCACCGGCACTGCCGAGCTGACACCCGGCGACGGCGAGCCCTGGAACATCATGCAGTGTGACTCCGCGGTCTTCATGGCGGGAACTCCGCCGCAGCCCAACAAGTACTGCTTCGACTTCAACGATAACTACTATGAGCCAGGAGATGTGATTCACTACTTCTTCCACGCTCAGGCAGCTAACGGAACGGAAGAGTCTTTCCCGACATGGGCGATGTCGAGTGATCCCGCACTTCGCGGCTTCTTCGACATTCGTGCCCTGCCAAATACGGGCTCGACGATTCTCTTCACGGAAGACGATGAGGGTACTTTCTACGGCTACTGGCGGATCGCCTTTGCCTACAACGGATACGAGAACTTTGATCGTTTCCGTGTTCGCGGTTCAAGCTCCGGCCTGAACAACGATCTGGGCTACATGGCCTCTCTGGATGATATCGCCCAGTACGATGTCATCATCTGGGAGAGCGGTAACCTCCCCGCCTTCACGATTGAAGAAGCGGATGAGACCCTCCTGTCCAACTGGATTGACCAGGCTACCCAGCCGGCCTATCTCTGGGTTCTGGGTGACAAGGTTGCAGGCCATCTCGGTCAGGGCAACATGTTCCTGGCTGGTGTCCTGGGTGCCCTGCTCGACAGCCCCGATGCATACTACAATGACTACACGGGCATTCTTGTCCCGATGGTCTTCGGCGTGCATCCGCTGCTGAGCTACCTCGGTGGCGACCCGACCTTCTGGGTCTACGGTGGCTGCCCGGTTCCCTGGGACTTCAACGTGATCACCCCGACGGGTTCTCTCACTCAGGTTAGTCACGAGTGGGAGGAAGACGGTGGTTCCGGTGTCAAGGCGGGCGTTCTCAACAACGACCCCGATGGCAACGGTTCGGACGTCAACTCCCTGGGCTTCACGACGAAGGCCCTGTTCAACCCCTTCAGTTACTACCATGTGCGCGACTCGGGCTACGGTCTGAGCGATGGAGTGGACTACCACTACAAGTTCGTGGGAGATGTCCTCTTCAACCTGTTCAGCCACTCGCCTGATTCTGCGCCGAATGATGCCCCCGATGCGATTGCTTACACTCGCCTCGATGGCAATTTCCCGAACCCCTTCAACCCGAAGACCTCCATTCGCTTCAGCCTCGCTGCTGACGGTGACGTGACCCTCGCGGTCTATGACATCACCGGCCGCGTTGTGAAGACTCTCGTCGACGGCCCGATGACGGCCGGCGCCGATAAGGAGATCATTTGGGACGGTATGATGGATAACGGGAAGCGCGCTGCCAGTGGTGTCTACTTCTACAAGTTGACCGCTGACGGCAATACCTTCACTGACAAGATGGTGATGCTGAAGTAATTCAGTCTTAGTAATTGTCTGAGCCCCCCTCCCTGAGGGGGGCTTTTTCATGCCCGCAGGGCAGACGAATTCGGTTTGCGCCTTGACGGGAAATGACCCAATTGCCTATATTGCAGTCGCTTCGCTCCATTTTGATACTTGGCTTTTACCTTCCCTTCGCAGGATGAAGGAGGACGATTTCGTGTCTGGAAGTTTCCGGCGATGGGGGACCACTCTGTTCCCTCTCCTCATTCTTGCCTTGCTTGCCGGCCTGGGTTGCCGTCGAGAATTGCCCGAGCTTTTTGATCGCAACATGGCTCCGGAGACCTTTATCACTTCCGCGCCCGCTGACTCTCTCAGCGATTCCTGGCAGGTGCATGTCCACTGGCATGGTCGCGACACTGATGGCGAAGTGTCCTATTTCCTCTGGGCCTGGACAGACTCCAGTCACAGTTGGTTCTCCGCCTGGAATCCGGAAACCCGTGCCGCTGATCGAATCCTCCAGGAGGGGGATTTCAATGCGACGCACCTGACCACTGCTACCGACTCGATCTTCGTTCTTCAGGCCAATGAGGAGGGAGGGACCAGCCGCGATCTTACTTTCAGTGTTGTGGCTGTAGACGACAAGGGGCGCAGGGATCCGGTCCCGGCCCGACTCTATTTCACCTCTTCGGTTGACCGCAGGCCCGAGATTCACTGGATCGAGGACGCTCCCGCCGACCTCCCCGAAGGAGTGGCCTGGGTAACCACGGAGCGCGATACTCTTCCTGCAGGCACGCCCTTCGGTTGCGCATTCTATGGCAGTACGGAGAATGGTTATGTCAGGGGATATCAATGGACATTTGGAAGCTCTCCGGCCTGGTATCCCCAGGATGAGTACGGGCAAGCCCTCTGGTCCTACAGCCATTCCGACTACGCCGGACTCGACTCGATTTTCCTTAACTATGAGAACGATGTGGCGGGCACTGAGCCGGAGATGGCAGAGTACTACCGCTACGGGCTATTCCGTGTGAAAGCACGCTGCATCGATCTGGCGGGCGTGGAGTCGGAAATCGATCCATCCCCCGACAATCCGATAGGGGTTTTGATTCCGATCCTCAATGAGGATCCAGATACCCGGCTTCGTCCACTGGATGAAGCTGCCGATGAATTCCCCATGAAGCTGGTTTACTCTCCCTTTTCTCTCGGCGGAGCCGGTGCGGACACCACGGTCTATCCTTTGGTGGAGAAGTTCGACTCCCTGACAGCAGAAGGAGATACCCTCAAGGGCTTCTTCTACCGCATTGCCGAGCCCCTGCCCTGGGGGGAAGATGTGGAGTTGAGCTTCAACTATGAGGGATGGGATCGCGACGATCCCCTGATGGCCAGCGGAGCCGAAATCGACAGCCGTTTTCAGATGAGCTACAAATGGGAGACGCATAATCTGGGGCTTATGCACGAGCCAACAGCCATTGTCTATGGTCTCTCCCTGGGGCGTTATCCCTCCGGTGGGCGTGAAGGGGAACTTCGGGAAATCGCGGAAGTGGATGGTTTTGGAGAAACCGAAGCCGGGTTTTCCATGAATGTCGGGCCTTTCAACTATGAGGTGGCCGGCTATGCGATCGACCATTTCGGTCGAGTCGATGGAACGCCGGCTCTTATTCAGTTCAATGGCGGCTTTTCCTCCGTGGTCGATAGCATTCTCCTTCTGGTCAAGCATGTGGAAGACGAGCAAGTTACCGAGTCCACGGAGAGTGTGAACCTTACGAATCTCGATCCCGGAGATCCGATTCGCATTGCTATTGGTGCGAATGTCTACATGAGCAACCCCGCGAGTTCAGAATGGCTCTCCTGGGATGAGGCCAGCAAGACGGCAACGATCAAGCCGGTGTCTGTCAGTCCCATGCCGGCGATTGTGGGTGAGTACCTCATCACTTTCCGGGTCTATGGGCATGACGATGTGCGCAATGGAAGCAATGCGCAGTTGGGAGGAGCCCTCTGGGATCTCACAGATGCATTGGACCCGGACAACTTCGAGCAGTTCTCCGACCCGGGTCTTTTCCGGATTGAAGAGGGGGGCTTCCTGAAGTCCTGGCAGAGTCTTTCGAGTTCCGGGGTCAGCCATCTTGGCTACTTTGACCTGACCTTTGCCGTGGAAGACACGGTTCTTGTTCTCGCTGAGGGCGGCATGTCCGGGAACATCCTCGATGAAGAGACACCGGATGAGCTCGGTGAGAAGACCATTGAGTTCCGTTTCCGGAACACCCTGTCCACAGACATGTTTTCCGGCTTGATTGAGGCGGCGCAGCAGAGCAATCTATCCCTGTATCAGATGGGCCGGGCCAGCGATGTGGAGAGTCTTGAAATCAGAATCGACTACGAAAACCTCATGGACTAGGATGGCCCGTTTTCCGGTTCATCGTTGGAGATTGGAAGAATGACTAAAAACACCCGCTTCCTTTTTGTGACTTTCCTCGGGCTGTTGATCCTTGTCTCCTGTGGCAAGTCTCCTTTTGAGGGAGACCGATATGAGAATCTGGCACCGGAGACCTTCCTTTCCAGCGGCCCCCCGGAGGGAACTTCCAATACCTCCTACATGGTTCACTTTTTCTGGAACGGCTACGATTCTGATGGAGCTGTCGGCCATTTCGAGTATCTCATTACCGATGACTTTCTCACCGGCTCCCTGGTGATTGACGAGAATATCGGTGCGGTGCTTGACACACTCGGAGGTGGAATCTACGAGTGGCAATCCACGGAATTGCATGACAGCCTTTTCATCGTGGAAGCTTCCCACATCCCTGATGGCGAGAATCCCGATGATGATGAGTACTTCTACGGGGATGGTCATTTCCTCTTCATGGGCCAGCACACCTTCTTCATCCGCGCTGTGGATGAATTCGGCAAGGCCGATCCTATTCCTGCCTACCGCAGTTTTACGGCGACCACCATCGCACCGATTGTGGATATCAATCACCCTCTTGACCTCGGTCAGCCGGGGGGTTGGGAAACTCTTCCGGAAGATATCTTCATGTCCTGGACGGGCAAGGACTCCGTGGGCAATGGCACGGTGGTCATCGACCCGGATTCCACTCGTGTGACCTGGTTTGCAATGGGCGAGTACGGAATCGAGGACAATGTGAGTACGGGGGATCTCCTGGCGCTTCCCGAGGAAGCCTGGTTGCCCTGGAAGGGGTGGGATGAAGAAGAAGATTCTGTTACCCAACTCAGCGGTAAGGGAGCCCTGATTTCCGGACTGACTCCCTTTGGTCCGGGGGAGAGCGGAGAGTATCTCTTCCTCGTCCAGGCAAAGGACGAGGCCGGTGCTGTGACCAGTCACTTCGAAGACGGCACGAACATGAAGAAGATCAAGGCGAGCAGTGTTCTCTCTCCCACTCTCTATGTTTTCGAGCCTACTCTTGGATTCAAGATGTCCGAGGAATGGTCTGTCTATGACTTCACCATTGCGGAAGATCAGCCTCTGAACTTCCAGTGGTTTGCTTCCGCAGAAAGCTACGGAAGCAAGATTACCGGCTACCGCTATGGCTGGGATATTATCGATACGGACAATGATGATGAGTGGACAAACTGGAGTCTTCCCGACGATCCCGCTACGAGCAACAGTTTCAGTTCCTCGACCCACTGGCTCTACATTCAGTGCAAGGATTACTCGGGAAATATCTCCACGATCCTGCTTCGCTTCCTGGTCATCCCCTTCACGATGGAAAAGGAACTACTCTTCATTGATGACTATGACAACACCTTCCTTTCGGTTGGTTTTAATCCGGACGAGTACGAGCCCGGCGAATATTACCCGCCCACCTGGACTTCGAATTTCGTGAAGACGGACGATGGAATGAAGAGTTTCTGGGAAGACATGCTGAGTGACTATGCAAACTGGAATCCCTACAGTGATTTCTTCCGCGTGAATGTCCTTACTACGCGTCCTCCTTTCGAACTGATCGCAAACTACAAGCACATTGTCTGGGAAAGTGCTTCCAGCCAGACGGCCTCCGGGCTGTACTGGATTACCCGCTTCGTGGACCCGAGGGCTGCCTCCGATGTGCCTTTTGACTATGTGTCTGCCTTCATGAAAAGAGGCGGACAGGTGATGATCTGCGGAACGCTCCCGCTATATGCGACAATTCCGAAGTCCGGCGATGTGGATGACAACCTCAATCCGAACCGGAACTGGACCCCGCTCAGCTATATGCGGAATTTCCACTTCCAGACTGGTTCTGTGGAAGAGTCTGTGAAGCGCTACCTTCCCTATCAGCAGTTCGGGATTGATGTACTGATCAAGACGATTGAGCCTCTTCCCCGTCCTCCTTTGAATGTGGCCGTGAAGCCCTACAAGACGGTGCCGACCTATTGGGGAATGGTTGCAGCAGAACCGACGCGACTGGAAGAGGAGAGCTTCTCCCTGAACTATCCCCTGCCGGACAGCCTTCTCATGAGCGAGGATGTACATCTCTGGTTCGACTATGCTGCCGGGGTTTTCGATCACGACGGTTTCTTCGGGCTGTCCGATGTGGAAGCCTACAACTGGGAATGGTATGCCCAGTATTTGGAGCCGCCCATTTTCTATCGGGAGAGCAAGTACATTCGCTTCCTCAACTATGTGCCTGCGGATTCGACAACCCGCTACGGGCATGCACCGGTTGCGGTACATCCCCATGAGGAAGAGAATCAGAGCGAGACTGTGAACATGGACGAGTTGGCCTACTCGATTCCCCATGTGACGGATGAAGGGGACACCCTCTACGGTTCTGCCGCAGGACCGGAGCATGGGCTGGCGATTGGCCTGATTGGCCTGGATAACCCGGGAGCGCCCAATGTCATTCTCGGTTTTCATCCCCTGTACCTGGATCGCGACCACGCGAAACAGCTGATTGACCACATCCTTGTCGACATTTTCGACATCGAGAAATGAGTGCTAGCCCATGATTCAAAGGAAGATCTTCCCTCCGGTAGCCCTGTTGACACTTCTTTTGGCTTTCCCGTTTCCGTCCTCTGGGGAGATCTGCGAGCCCGGGGAGATGCCTGCTCTTGTCAGCTACCAGGATAGCCTCATCCTTCCGGTCCTGATGCCGGGTGTGGACTGGGATCTCCGAAGTTTCTATCCTTCGGAGGGCACCCATCTTGATCAGATCGGGAACTACTTCTACTCTCTGGAAACCCATTTTAGCTACTTCGGTCTTGCTGCGGATTTTGACCAGTTTGAGATGGATCCACCTCACTACTACCTGCCCAATGGCTGGCAAAGCAAAGAGATGGTCTCCCTCGAGTGGCAGAAACCCCAGGGTTGGCAGATTGTCAGGGAACCCACCATTGAGCGAGGCCACCTCTATGCTTATGACCCTGGTGCTGAGGGGGACTCGTCCCTGGTCAATGTCCAGGTGGATGTCCGCGGCAGCTATCAGGGTCACAAGGATCAGGTTTTCCGCTTTGAGTACCGCACCGGTGAGCATTTCATCGGGGATCAGGTTCTCAGTCCCGTGGATTCGTCGAGGGTACTCTGGGATGTCAGCAACTACATGAACGATCCCCTCTATCCCCAGTGGGATCCCGACACGCTTCTTGCAAATCTCGCAGAAGGGGACACCTTGGTCTCCGAGGTTCAGGTGGCCTGGTCAGAGGTCTGGGGCACCTTCTGGGAGCCGGACGGAGTGGAAGGACAGTGGGGAGCCGAGCATGAGTTCAATTTTGCTCCCGGGGATTCCCTGCTGACCGGCACGATCTTTCTCCGGAGCTCCTATACCAAGACCGGCGGCGAAATCGAAATGACAGAATCCAACCACGCCTGTGCTCATGAATTGTCCCGGGGTCTCTGGGTCAGTTTCAATCCGGGAATTCTTGCATCGAATTACACCTCCGAATTTGTGACGGAGGACTTCGAAGGGTTTCATGTCTGGCGCCGCGTCAATGGCGAGACCCATCTGGACGGAAGACCCCGTTGGTGGAACACCTGGAGTCTTTCGAAAACTGCGGAAACGGACAAGTTCTACTGGTGGTGGATTGACTATTACCGGGATCCTTCCAATGGCTTTTTGATCACCTTTGACTGGGATACCCTGACCCCTGTTTTTGGAGATACTGAGGAGCGTCTCTTCCTCGATTTCGATGTGCACAACGGTTTCTATTACGAATACGCCTTGACGACTTATGATCGTGGATTTCGACCCATGACCGGGGAGCACGATCACACCATGATCGAGAGCACTCTCCAGGAAGACCTTGCCACAGTCCTGAACAGGATCGAATTCGATCTTCCTGCAGCCGAAGATCTGGATCGCTGGGCCGCCATTTACGCGGTTCCCAATCCTCTCCGCACAGGAAAGAGTGCTACCGAGAATCCGAATTACCATAACTACCCCGGAAATGTGGTGCGCTTTGTGGGCCTGACGGATACTTCCACACTGAGAGTCTACACTCAGGCAGGAGATCTTCTCTTTGAAGGGGAAAACCGGAATTCTGACACTCGGAACCTGGTTTGGGATACCCGGAATCTCTCTCGAGAACTGGTGGCCTCCGGTGTTTATGTCTATCGGGCGGAAGATTCCGAGACAGGGCAGGAGTTCTACGGGCTTCTCACGATTATCCGCTAAGTCGGCTTTCTTTCTTGTCCCCCGGTGGATTGACCCGCCGGGGTTCTCTTTGTAATTTCATAGAGTTCAAACCACGAAACTCCTGTTCGCATCTCAGGAAGGGAGCAACTCATGGATAAATACGTGGAGCCCTTCAAGATCAAGGTTGTGGAACCTATTCGGGTGATCAGCCGGGAAGAACGTGCGGAGGCCATTCGGGCTGCGGGTTTCAATCTCTTTCGACTGCGCTCCGACGACATCTACATCGATCTCCTGACCGATTCCGGTACCAGTGCCATGAGCGACAGGCAGTGGGCGGGCATCATGCAGGGGGATGAGTCTTATGCGGGCAGCCGCAACTATTTCAATTTTGAAAACACGGTTCGCGAGATCTTCGGATTCCAGAATGTGATTCCGGTTCATCAGGGGCGTGTGGCCGAGAATCTGCTCTTCTCCACAGTGGTGGAGAAGGGAATGGTGGTTCCCAATAACAGCCACTTTGATACAACGCGTGCAAATGTGGAACAGAACGGAGGTCGCGCCCTCGACCTTCTCTGTGAAGAGGGAAAGGATCCCCACCGCATCGCACCCTTCAAGGGCAACATGGATCCGGAGAAACTGGAAACGGCCATTCGTGACTGTGGCGTCGAGAACATTCCTCTGGTCATGCTTACGATTACGAACAACAGCGGCGGGGGACAGCCGGTTTCCATGGAGAACATCCGTACGGTGAGTGCCATCTGCCGCAGGGAGGGACTGCCCCTTCTCTTTGACGCCTGTCGCTTTGCCGAAAACGCCTGGTTCATCCAGCAGCGTGAGGATGGCTATCGGGAGCAGTCGATCCCGGCCATCGTTCAGGAAATGTTCTCCTACGCTGACGGTTGCACCATGAGTGCAAAGAAGGACGGCTTGGTCAACATGGGGGGCTTTCTTGCCCTCAACGACAGAGTGCTTTCCGAGAAGATCCGGAACCTGCTGATCCTGGTCGAGGGATTTCCTACTTATGGAGGTCTTTCGGGGAGGGATCTTGAAGCCATCTCCCGAGGATTGCAGGAAGTAATGGATGAACGCTATCTGGAATTCAGGATCGGGCAGGTTGCTTCCCTTGGCGAGCAACTGCAGGAAGCCGGGGTTCCTTTTCTGGAGCCGCCCGGGGGACATGCAATCTATGTCAACGCAGGGGAGTTTCTTCCCCACATTCCGGCCGAGGAATTCCCGGGGCAGTCCCTTGCGGTGAATCTCTACATTGAATCGGGAATCCGGGGAGTGGAGATCGGAACTTTCATGTTTGGTGGAAAGGACCCGGAGTCGGGAGAAACGAGGCAAGCGCCGCTGGAGCTTGTGCGGCTTGCAATCCCGCGCCGCGTCTACACGAACATGCACATGAACTACGTAGCGAACTCCCTGATTTCGCTCCATGAGAAGAGAGACAGCCTAAAGGGAATGAGATTACTTCACGAACCTCCTTTCCTGCGGCATTTTACAGCAACACTGGAATTCAGGGGCGCAGAAACCATGGCGGGATCCCAGTGATGAGGGAAGAAAGACCGATGGAAGCGAGTACAGCAATGAAGAAGATGACATACGTGTTCGGTGGCGATACAAGCGAGGGAAACCAGAGCATGAAGAACCTCCTCGGGGGCAAGGGTGCAAACCTGGCGGAAATGAGTTCGCTCGGGATTCCGGTTCCCGCCGGTTTTACGATCACTACAGAGGTCTGCAATCGTGTTGTGGAAAACAAAATGCAGCACCCCGAGGGACTCCAGGACGAGGTAAGGCAGTCGGTAGCCGCGGTTGAGAAGATCATGGGTGGCCAGTTCGGGGATGCTTCCAATCCCCTGCTCCTCTCCGTTCGCAGTGGTGCGAGAGTCAGTATGCCTGGGATGATGGACACCGTCCTGAACCTTGGCCTGAATGAGGACACCCTGAAGGGACTCATTGAGCGTTCCGGAAATGAGCGTTTCGCCTACGATTCCTATCGCCGTTTCATCCAGATGTATGGCGATGTGGTTCTTCAGATTCGGGGCGAAAACCACGATCCCTTCGAGCAGCTTCTCGAGTCGATGAAGGAATCCCGGAATGTTTCTCTCGATACGGATCTTAGCACGGAAGATCTGAAGGAGCTGGTGGCCCAGTACAAGGCTCTTGTGCAGGAACGCAAGGGAGAGCCTTTCCCGGATGATCCCTGGGAACAACTCTGGGGCAGTGTCAACGCAGTCTTCCAGAGCTGGGGAAACCCCCGGGCGATGCACTATCGCAAAATCAATGGCATCCCTCATAATTGGGGAACTGCGGTGAACGTGCAGGCCATGGTCTTTGGGAACATGGGCGAAACCTGTGCCACGGGAGTGGCCTTTACCCGGGATCCTTCCACGGGCGAGAAACGTTTCTACGGGGAGTTCCTCGTGAATGCCCAGGGTGAGGACGTGGTTGCCGGAATCCGGACACCGCAGCCCATCAACATTGTCGGCAAGGATCCCGAGAACCCCCTTCCCAGCATGGAAGAGGAGTTTCCCGAAGCCTATCAGCAGTTGGTAGAAATCTACGAGAAGCTGGAGGATCATTACCGGGATATGCAGGACATTGAGTTCACCGTGCAGGACAATCGCCTCTGGATGCTGCAGACCCGTTCCGGCAAACGAACCGGTTTCGCTGCAGTTCGCATTGCGGCGGAAATGCTCGAGGAGGGCCTGATTGATGAGGAGACGGCGGTTCTTCGTGTCGATCCCGATCAGTTGACCCAACTGCTTCTTCCAGTTTTTGATCTCAAGGACAAGGAGCGAGCAGTTTCCGAAGGTCACTTCCTTGCTCGCGGGCTGAATGCAGGCCCCGGGGCGGCCACCGGAGCGCTGGTTCTTTCCGCCGAAGAGGCCGTTGCCCGAAGCGAAAAGGGCGAGAAAGTGGTTTTGGTTCGCATTGAGACCAGCCCGGAGGACATTCAGGGAATGTTCGTCTCCCAGGGGATTCTTACCAGCCGCGGGGGCATGACCAGCCACGCAGCGGTGGTGGCTCGCGGAATGGGCAAGAGTTGCGTGGCCGGCTGCGGCGCTCTGGACATCGACTATGCAAAGGCAGAGGTCATGGTTGCGGGCCAGACTCTTCGTGAAGGCGATGCGATCAGCATCGACGGCATGACCGGAGAAGTTTTCGCCGGAAGCATCGAGGTGCGCCCGAGCGAAATCGTTCAGGTTCTAGTCGAACGGGAAATGCCTGCCGAGGATAGCAAGCTCTATCAGGACTTCGACCGGATTCTGGCTTTGGCCGACGGGTTCTCCCGGATGAAGGTGCGCACCAATGCAGATTCTCCGATGGATTCCGGAGTGGCCAGGAACTTTGGAGCCAGTGGCATCGGGCTTTGTCGTACTGAGCATATGTTCTTCGAAGAAGAGCGCATTGATGCCGTGCGGGAGATGATCCTTTCGGCAGATGTGGAAGGCAGGAGAAAAGCACTCGACAAGATCCTTCCCATGCAGCAGTCGGACTTCGAGGGAATCTTTCGGGCGATGGACGGCCTGCCGGTTACGATCCGTGCCCTGGATCCGCCCCTTCACGAGTTCCTTCCCCACAGTGATGCGGATATCGAGGATCTCGCAGGCAAGATGGGAGTGGACGCCACTCTTCTGAAGAGCAAGGTGGAGCTTCTCACGGAATCCAACCCCATGCTGGGTCACCGTGGATGTCGCTTGGGAATCAGTTATCCTGAGGTGACTGCCATGCAGGCTCGCGCCATTTTGCAAGCAGCGGTAACCGTGGCCTCCGAGGGTGTGAAGGTCTTCCCGGAGATCATGATCCCTCTGGTGGGACATGTGAAAGAACTTGCCCTGCAGCGCAAGGTGGTGGAGGATGTGGCTGCAGAGGTGTTTGAAGCTTTGGGCAGGAAAGTCGACTACCTTGTGGGTACGATGATTGAACTGCCCCGTGCGGCTCTGACTGCGGATGAAATCGCGGAAGAGGCGGACTTCTTCTCCTTCGGCACCAATGATCTGACACAGACTGCTTTGGGATTGAGTCGGGATGATTCAGGCCGCTTCCTGCCTTTCTATGTGGAGCAGGGGATCTATTCCCGCGACCCCTTTGCCGGACTCGATCAGTCCGGGGTGGGTCAACTGGTGGCTATGGGCGTGGAGAAGGGTCGCAGCACACGCTCCAGTCTGAAGGTTGGCATCTGTGGAGAGCACGGGGGAGATCCGGAGAGTGTCCGCTTCTGCCATGACATCGGACTAGATTATGTGAGTTGTTCTCCTTATCGCGTCCCCGTTGCGCGTTTGGCCGCAGCCCATGCTGCATTGGAGAAGAACTAGCGGAGGAACATGACAAGAGTCCGCAAGGACGATCAGCGCAGCGCATCGGAGCTTGCTTCGGTGCGCCGTTCTGTCTGGGACTACATTGCCAGAACGGGTTTGGCCTATCTGCTTCTCGGCTTCTTTTTCTTCCCTGAAGTCACCTCCTACTCCCTTTATGTGGCCCTGATGCTCCCCTGGCTTCTTCTGGTTGCCGCCATTTTGGCCTACCGTGCCGACCTTTTGTATACCGAAGACGGAACGCTGCTGGAAAAGCTGAATCTCGCAACCCAGGTTACCTTGATCCGGGTTCTATCTGTGCCATTGATCTTCCTTCTGATTTATCAGGGGCGACTGAAGGTCGCAGGCATCCTTTTCCTTCTGGCAGCCCTGACCGACTGGCTGGATGGCTTTCTGGCCCGGAGAATGGGAGAGGTAACCCAGCTCGGGAGAATGGTGGACCCGAGCATCGATGCCGTTTTCTGCTCGGCCACCTTCCTCGCTCTGGGAATGGGGGGGCGGATTCCCCTGCTTCTTCTCTTTCTGGCGGGGATTCGCTATGGGCTTCTTCTGGCAGGGGCGATTGCTGTAAGAGCCACTCTCGGAGAACTTCCCGTTCGAGCCACTTTCTCAGGGAGAATGTTTTACTTCCTTCAATACTCCCTGCTGTTTATCTATCTCTTGAGCGACGGGCAACTCTCTCCGGATCGTATCCATCAGGCGCTTTCGCTGCTGCAGATTCTGGTCAGCTTTCAGTTGCTTCTTCTGGGCTGGAATATGCTGACGCTTCATCTTCACGGAGATCGCCCGACGGATTCACTGTAAACCTGCTTTCCACCCGGGTCTTCGACTGACCATTTCGTCGCCCTGAAGGAGTCTTCTGAGTCTCTATCTTGAGCATCCTCTTTTCCTTGCTCTGCTCTGCACTCTCCTGTCGGGGCTGGCCTGGTGGATCTATCGGGAGAGTCGTCCCCGTCCGCCGGTCTCATCACTCCGGCTGCTTTTTCTTCTGCGGGCCTCGGCATTGCTCTTGCTTTGCCTGATGCTCGGGGGATTAAGTCTGGAGTGGTCAAGGGTGGAGGAACTTCCTCCGCGCCTCCATCTTCTTCTTGATGCTTCCGCCAGTATGTCCCTTCCCGATTCGAAAGAGGGGAAGAGCCGCTATGAAGTGGCCCGGGAACTGGTATCGGCGATGGAGAGAAAGTCCGGGGATCTGGATCTGCAAGTCTCTGCTTTTGCCGAGGGGCTTCTCAGAGGAGGGATCCCGGAGCAGCCGGAGGGGAATAACAGCGACCTGCTTCGCGCCCTGCAGGACCTTCCAAGAAACCGGGGAGAAGAAGCCTTGCTGCTCTTCTCGGACGGGCAAACGACATCGGGGGAACTGTGGTCCTATGCGCCGCGTCGTCCGATCTACTCTCTGGCTTTTGGCGACAGCACCCCGCCTGCGGATCTTCGGCTGGAAGAAGTAAAGTCCCCGGGAGTTCTTCACAGGGGGCAGCGAGCCTGGCTGCAGGCAAAGATACTTCGGCGGGGGGAAGCTGCCCGAAGCGGCCGCTATGAACTTCTTGAGGACGGACAGGTTCTGGATTCCGGGTTCTGGCAAATTGGTGCAGACAAGGATCAGGCATCACTGGAGATTCCCCTTCTTTTCGAGAAGACGGGAAGCCGTTTTCTCGAATTGCGAATCCAAGCCTCCGGACCCGATGCCCGAAAGGAAAACAACCTTCGACTTCTGAAAGTGGAGGTCATCGAGGAAGAACTGAAAGTTCTGGTACTGGCCGGGAAGCCGGACTGGGATCTTCCCTTTCTTCTGGCCGCCCTTCGGGGGGAAGAAAGTCTGAAAGTGGAAGTCATCAGGGCGGATGCTTCGGGAGGAATCCGAAGTTCTCTTGGAGCGGAGCCTTTCGATGCCGGCGATCAGCACTGGCATGCCCTGATTCTTCATTCCTTGAACGCTTCCTGGCCACGGGATTTACTGGAGCAGATTGATCTTCGCGGTGGTTTTCTCATGATGGCTCCGGCAATGGAAGACAGGCATTCTCTGAGCTGGCCTGCTTCCTGGGGCCCCCTGCCTCGAAGGGAGAAGAGACTTGAGGAGTCTCCCGCTCTTCGCTGGCACTCCCCTTCGCTTGCGCACCCCGCTCTGGCAGGGATCGCTCGCCTGGGGCTGGAGAAGGTGTCCCTACCCCCCCTGGAGGGCCGCGACCGTTTCCCCGGGGATGAGCGCGGGATTCTGCTTCACGAGGGCTCGGGGGGGCTGCTCATTGCAAGGAACTGGAGCGGGCGGAGCCAGGCATTTCTCTCCGGGGAAGGTCTCTGGCGCTGGAGCTTGCAGGACAAGGAATCTCGCGAGCTCGTGGGACAGTTGGTGTCGGGGGTTCTCCGATGGCTGGCCCGGGAGAACCCGCCGGAAAGGATTCACTTTCCGGAGACAGCGGGTTCCTGGGAAGCAGGCCTTTTGAGAACCGTGCAGGCGAGAGTCTATGATGAAGACTATCGGGCGCTGCATGATGCGAGCCTTCGCTGGTCCCTGTTTCGTGGGGACAGCCTTCTGTCGATGGGCGAGTTCCGCAGGCCCGGGCGAGCGGGACAGGACTATGAAGCGTCGATTCCCGGGCAGGCGGAAGGCCCTCTGGAACTGCGCCTCGAGGCGAGCGACAAAGAGGGAGGGAAGTTCCACCGCACCCTGTCTCTCAGAGTTCTTCCCAACCTTGCAGAGTGGCAGCGCACGGAATCCTCACCCGCGACGCTTCGCTATCTGTCCCGCAGAAGTGGTGGAGAGTTACTGGCTACTTTTGATGCGGACAGCCTGCTGAAAAGGATTTCCCTGAAGCCTTCCTTCTCCCGGAAGCAGACCCGGATCTCCCTCTGGAAGCATCCCTCACTTTTCCTCCTTTTCCTCGGCCTTCTGGGGCTGGAATGGGGCCTGAGGAAGCGACACGGAATGATCTGAGTCCCGACCCCGCCGGGACAGGCGAGGTCCAATGCGAAGTTACCTGTTTCTTATCCTGACATACGCAATCTCCGTTTCTGCAGAGCCACTCCTGAATGAAGTCCTCTATGATCCGGAAGGCACGGACTCGGGGAAGGAGTTCGTCGAACTCATCGGGGAGCCTGGACTCGGTCTTCAGGACTTTCAGCTGGAGTTCTGCAATGGAAGCACTCCCGGCCAATGGCAGCCTCTCTGGCAGGGAGAAGAAGGTGACAGCATTCCCTTCAGCGGATTTGCCCTGATTCGCAGCGAGAGGCTCCTCTGTTCTCTTCAAAACGGTCCCGATGCCCTTCGCCTTTCTCGCAATGGCGAAGTCCTGGATCTTCTGGGCTATGGAACCGGTCTGGATTCCGGGCTTTCGGAAACCCTGCCGGCGAAGGAAGCCTCTTCGGGAAAAAGTCTGGGTCGTCGCCCGGATGGAGTGGATACGGATCAGAATATTCTCGACTGGTTCTCCTGCGAGGCAAGCCCGGGCAGAGCGAACTGGCCTGATCTGCAGTTTCGTCTGGGAGAGCCGGATCCCCTCTGGATTGTGCCGGAGCCGGGACATCCCTGGTCCCTTTCTCTGGAAGTGGAGAACAGCGGGCGCCTCGACTGGACAGAAGGGCTTCTGCTTTCTGCGGAGAATCTTACGGAATCGCTGCTTCCCCCCCTTGCCTCGGGGTCGCTCTTCAGTGCCAGTCTTCTCTTTCCCGCCATGGAGGAAGGCTATGGGGAAGTTCTTCTCAGAGCAGTGTTGCCGGGTGAAGAGCTGGAGGACAGCTTGCTTCTCCCATACAAGGTGGGCGTCGGTCCGCTTCTGATGAGTGAACTTCTCTTTGCTCCCGATAGTGACGAGGGGGAGTGGCTGGAGTGCGTGATTCTGGAAGAGGCCGACCCGCTGGAGGAGTATCGCCTGGAAGATCTCTCGGGAAGCGGAGCGGAGTTTTACATTCCGCTTCCTCTTGAAAACGGGAGCTTCCTGCTTTGTGAAGACAGGACGGCGCTTCTTTGGCAGAGACCGGAACTGGATGCTTCCAGGATCGTGGAAGTGCGTCCCTGGCCTTCGCTTCGCAATGAGGGGGAAAGCCCGGAGATGCCTCCCTGGACCGAAGGTCTGAGGATCCGGGATGCAAGGGGCCGACTGATTGACGGCCTTCTGTATCGGGGAGACTGGATTCTCGAGAAGGGGCAGAGTCTGGAGAGAAGGCACCTCTATCCGCCGGCAGGGCTGTCCGCCTGGGCCGCTTCGCCCCTGCTTGCCAGCCCACTGGATCCTTCCTTTCCCCTGCTGGATGATCAGGACTTCGACGAAGTCACTCCCCTGGCTTTCAATCCTCTGGTGGAAAGAGCGGAGTTCCGCTTTCACGGCGTGGCTGGAGACCGGCAACTTCTCCTCTTTGATGCCGCCGGACGACCCGTACAACAACTCCGGGGCAGCCAGTCCAGCGGCCTTCTCTGCCTGCTCTGGGACGGGAAAGACCGGGAGGGGCGTGTGCTGCCCGATGGAGCCTACCCCTGGCTTCTCGTCGGAGAAGGTGCCGAGAAGAAAGGTCTTTGCTTGATCCGGAGTGCAGTTCGATGAAGGCCTTCGTCTTGATTCTGCTGTTGTCTCTGGGAGCAAAAGGAGAACTGCTTTCCCTTTTTCCCGCCGAGGATCCTGTCGAGGAGTTGAGCTTCGGCTCGCAATACTGGCAGAGCCGAAGCTGGAATCCCTGGGGTCTCTCCGATGCCTCGGTTTTGCAGATCAAGGGAGAGCGCCACTGGTCTTCCCTGGTCTTCGTATCATCCCTGGAGCTTCATCGCTGGGGAGACTGGAGCATCCCCGCTGTAGATCTCAGCCTTTTGGTGAAAACCGGGGGGAATCTGCAATGTGGCCTTCATTACCGAAACGAGAACCGGGAAGCCGGGAGCTTTTCGGTCCTGCTGCGCAGTGCGGGAAAGATCTCGCCGGGCCTTCGCTTTCGTCTATACGAGAATGTGCCCGCCCGCTCTTCTCCTGATCTCTTTCTCCTGACCCTGAAGGGGAAGAGCGGAACACTGGATCTTCTCCTGGAGAAGCGTCAGGGCCTGAAGCTCTGGATGGCTCTGTCGGCACAGTACGAAGGTCTCGAGAGCAGGATCCTCCTCGGGCAGGCTCCCTGGCAGGGTCTGGAACTTGCCTGGCGGGGCCGGCGATTGCGTGTTGCCTTCCTGCTTCGACTTCACCCCTGGCTGGGAGCCAGCAGGGGGCTCTCTCTGGAGTGGAGACGATGAGGTGTGTTCCACTGCTTCTGCTTCTCGGTCTTTCCGCCAGCGCGGAACTGCTTTCTCTCGGGGATGAGATCCCAGAGGAGATTCATTCCTCGACTTCCCGGTTTCAGACTTCCTTTCGCAGCCCCGGGGCGGCATCCCGCATTCGATGGACAGGCACATGGGGGTCGTACTCCGGCCTTCTGGACTGGCGAGGCGAGCGGGGGGAACTGAGAGGGGGAGGGATCTGGGAGCCCGGGGACTGGACGATCGCAGCGGGACAATATGAGGCCCGACGGGGAGGGCTTCTGGAGGAAAATCGCCGCTCGCGGCCCTCGCTGGATTCTTCCGTGAGTCCCGCTTCCTCCTTGCCTCGACTTTTCCCTGTTCCTGCGTCCCGGGCCGGAGAGATCAGTCTCGCACTGGGGCATTCCCGGGCACTTCTCCTTCTTGTGGAGGGAAGCCCCGAGGTCTATCTCGGGGCAAAATCCACCTTGTTGCATTATCGGAAAACCGGACGCCCGGACTGTCCGCTCTTCTCCCTGTCAAAGCGATTTCAGGAAGAAGGCAGAGAGCTGTCTCTCGAGTTTGTGCGAGCAGGGCTTCGGAAGGAATGGGCAGAGGCTCTGGAGATTCGGGGCATCCTGCCATTGGGCGATTCCCGTCTTTCCTACTCCAGTCTCTTGCTTCGGGGGACACTGCCGGAAGAAAGCACGGGGATGGGTCTGCTTTCTCTGGGGAGCGGATTGGAGAGCAAGGTTCACCTGCGAATCCGGACTGCCTTCATCAAGGGCACTCTGGCTCTTCGCTATCGGGAGGGGGCCGGGCTCGGTTTGGGGAAGCGGCGTCTGGAAGCTTGTGCCGGCACCAGAATTCAGGCGACCCGTTTTTCATTGCGGCTTCTTCGGGAAAGGGAAGAGGAAGATCAGAGCGGTCTGGCCGCTTTTCCCAGGGTAGAGATTCTGGAATCACTGGACTGGGAGTTCCAGTGTCGGACTCAGTCACGGGGTCTGCGCCTTCGAGGGCGGAGAGGCTTTGAAAGTCCCTCGGTTCTCTTGTCTTTTGATGGAAAGGAGTCTGTCGCAGGACTGGACTATGGTTTGATCTTCTATAGCAATGCGGAGGGAGTTCCCGATTTTCGCAGTCTGGAGGGGGCTCCCCTTCTTCCTCGCCCCATTATGCTTCGGGGACGAGGTGCAAGGCTGAGCCTGAAAACCCAACACTCTCTTCGCCGCTGGCAGCTTCGCTCCGCTCTTGCCCTGGACACGGAGTTCCGTTTTTCCTTCACCCTGCTTTTGCAATCGAAAAGCCGTGACGATGGAGCTTCCCGGAACTAGACTCCCGGGAAGCGGCAAAGGAGTCCTTTTGCGGGTCATCGGCACGATGAGTGGAACCAGTCTGGACGGGATGGATCTCCTGCGCCTTCGCATCGAGGGCGATCTGGAGAACCTTCGCTGCACGGATCTGGAGTTTCGGGAGACCGCCTGGCCCGAAGATTTGCGCGTGACGCTGGACTCCATGGCTCGGGGAGTGTCATTCCCCGCAAGCGAGTTCGCCCGACTGCATTTTGAGGTCGCCCGCGAGTTTGCCCGTTTCGTTCGGGAGTCCTTCCCCGATGAGGATCCCGCCGCCGAACTGGCCGCATTTCCCGGACAGACTCTCCATCATGAACCCCAGTCCGGTTTCGGGCTTCAACTGGGAAACCCCTCGGTCTTTGCCGCACTTACGGGGATCGAGACCGTGGGGGACTTTCGCTCTCCCGACCTTGCCCTCGGAGGAGAGGGCGCCCCGCTGGTTCCGCTGGCCGATGCCCTTCTTCGAAGAGACGAATCGGAATTTCGTGGGATTCTGAATCTGGGGGGAATTGCCAACCTGACACTCTTGCCCCCGGGCCGGGGAATCGAGGGAGTTCGCGCCTGGGACACGGGCCCGGGCAATTCGCTCATGGACCAGACTTGCCGGCAGTTACAGAATCTCCCCTGCGACCGGGACGGTGCGATGGCCGCGTCTGGAATAGTACACAAAGAGCTTCTGGACGAGTGGCTTTCCCATCCCTATTTCTCCCGCAAGCCGCCCAAGTCCACAGGGCGGGAACTTTTCGGGGAGGACTTCCTGGGGGGGGAAGAACGGAAACTTCTTGCTGAACGCATCGGGCTGGAGGACCTTCTTGCGACCCTTCTCGAGCTGAGTGTGGAGTCCTCGTCCCGGGCCCTGGAAACAGAAGGACTTGATGCCCTCTACCTCTGTGGGGGCGGCGCAGAGAACCCGTACTATGCCCGAAGATTGCGGGAACGCCTTTCCCCGCTCCCGGTACACGGAGTGGAGCTTCTCGGCGTAGCGTCATCGGCCAAGGAGGCCATGGACTTTGCCGTGCTTGCCTATTGTTCCCGTCTTGACTACCCGGTTTCGCTTTCATCGGTAACCGGTGCTCTTCGATCTGCTCCTGCCGGCTGTTTCTCAAGCCCGCGGGGAAGAGATTTTCCTGGAGGCTCATGATTCGCAGACTTGTTTTGATTGCCCTGCCGCTTCTTCTGGCCTGTTCTTCGAAACCGCCTCTTCCACCGGGGGAGATCTCAAGGGAGAATCTGGATCGTGAACCGGAGATGAGAGTCCTTCTCGTGCAGAGCGTGAATGCTCTGGAGCTTCGGGCAAGCCGGGGGCTGGTGATTCGCAATGCGAAGGGGCAGATTCTGGGCCGCCTGAAAGGGCGCAAGTCCTTCCACTTCTTTCAGAACCCGAAAAGTCCCAGGAAGTTGAGAGTGTATGAGGAAAAGCCCAGCAGGAAGAAGCTTCGCAAATCCCTTCTGGAGATCCCCTTTCGCAGCAAGCTGATTCTGGAGACACGCCCCGGCAGCGAATTGCAACTCAATGGCAAGCGTTATCGTGGCAGGATTGTTCTCCTGCGTCGGGGGAAACACTTCCACTGCATCAATTACATTCCGGTCGAGGAGTATCTGGAAGGGGTGGTTCCCCATGAGATCGGACATCTGGGCAGAAAAGGCATGGCGGCCATGAAGGCCCAGGCCGTTGCCAGCCGGACTTATGCGGTGCAGAGGTTGCAGGAGAGGAAGAAGGCGGACTGGGACATGGTCGACACCGTGAGCGATCAGGTCTATCGCGGAGCGGGGGGAGGAAGTCGTCTTGCCACCCGCGCGGTTCGACAGACCCGCGGGGAGTTGCTCGCCCTTGGATCCAATCCCGCCGAAATCTACTACTCTTCCACCTGCGGTGGTCACACGGTGGCCATTGATGATGCCTGGAATCACGCGCCCGTTCCCCATCTGGGCGCAGTTCGCGATGAGGATGAAAAGGGTCGAAGCTGGTGCAGCAGCAGCCGCTACTTTCGCTGGACTCACAGCTGGAGTGCAAAGGAACTGGGAGAGATTCTGCGAGCCTACCTGCCCCGGTATTCGGATCTGCGGGAAGGCAGCGACATTGGCCATCTTCGGGATGTGCGAATTCTCGAATACAGTCAGGACGGTCGTATTCGCCTTCTCGAAGTGAGCACCGACCGGGGTTCATTTCCGGTGAAAGGAGACCGGATCCGTTCGGTTCTCAAAAGGAATCTCCGGGGGACCCCTCTTCGCAGTACGATGTTTCGCCTGAAGAAGGAGAGAAATCAGGAAGGTCAACTACTGAGGGTCACCGCCTTTGGCGCTGGATGGGGCCATGGGATTGGCCTTTGCCAGGTAGGAGCCATCAATCGGAGCAAGGCCGGGCAGTCCTATCGCGAGATTCTGGAGGCCTATTATCCGGGAACCGGGCTTCGCCGCTTCTGGCCTTGAGCTCTCTTGACTTTCCCGCAGTGCCTTGTTACTTTCCGCCTTCACAAAATGGGGGCGTAGTTCAGCCTGGTTAGAACGCCTGCCTGTCGAGCAGGAGGTCGCGAGTTCGAATCTCGTCGCTCCCGCCCATTTTCCCGCCTCAGGGCGGTTTTTTTTTGTGGGATTCCCTCCCGATCCTGAATCTGCTATAATTGTACGGTCTGGTCGGCTGCTCGGGCTTCCGACCCGTAATCCTGCACATCGAAAGGACTGAAATGAGACTCCTGAAGGGTTTGAAGTTGGGTGCGCTTCTTCTTGCATTTTCCCTGGGAAGCGCGATTGCGGAAACGAATGTCATTTCACTCACCCCGAGTGGTACAAGGGTCGAGCTTGTCGACCAGAATGATCACTCCCTGCTTTTTCGCGTGGACCTTGGAGAATTGCAGGCCGAGGAAGTTCTCACTCCCCGGGGCCTGTTTACGCGTCTGAGTGTACCCGGCTTTTCCCGCTCCCATGAGGTCGGTCATCCGGAGCTTCCTTCGATGAACCGCCTCTTCGAGATTCCCTATGGCGCGGATGTCCGTGTGGAAGTGGAGAGTCTCTCCAGCCGCCGTTTTTCGCTCGCTGATCTTGGCCTCGAGCCGATGGTTTTCCCTGCCCAGGCTTCCCTGCCGAAGAATGTCAGCCCAGAAGACTGGCCCTTTTCCCATGAGCGGGATTCCTACTCGCTGGATCGTGTGAGCTACGAGCGCGCACGGGTTCGCAAGCAGGGTCGCCTTCGTTCCCTGGATCTCGGTCTTCTGGAAGTTTCTCCCGTGGAGTACTTCCCCCAGTCGGGGGAGATTCTGGTTCACGAGAGCCTGGAAGTTCGATTGAGCTTCTCGGGCGGCAA